>JAXHTA010000011.1:0-18333 GCA_034190285.1 Thermodesulfobacteriota bacterium
GGTCTTTTTCAGGTCCTCCACGTCAAAGTTTTTCTCGAGATAGTCGTATGCCCCTTCCTGCATGGCTGAGACCGCTGTCTCGCCTGAGGCATAGGCGGTAATCAGGATAACCATGGTCTCAGGGGAGGCCTCTTTGATCCCCTTTAGAAAGGCAATGCCATCTACCTTGGGCATCTTGAGATCGGTGATTGCCAGGTCAAATTTGTGCTTTTTGCATAGCCCAAGCGCCTCTTTGCCTTCATTTGCGCATGTCACACGGTAACCTTCCCGGGTCAACATGATTTCGAGGAATTCCCTCATGCCTCTATCATCATCTACAACAAGGATATCAGCCATGTGTAATCACTCTTCGTAGGTGCAGTAAACGCAATTATTCTGTAGCGCAGGGCTTTAGCCCTGCATCAACGAATCTGTCTCAATTTCAAACGAGCCGACGAATTTGTACTCCAAAAAATGCTTAACCAGCTTCTTTCGTGTGGGATTGTTGAGGATATATCGAGCTATATCCAAAATGTCCTCGTCTTTTCTCAAAACATGGTCGTAATAGCTGGTCTGCCACAATTTGAGCTGTCCCAGTTGGGCAGGGCTAAAGCCCTGCGCTACATACAGCTTATAGCGATAACCTGTATGTTGTTTATAAGATGAAACAAATCTTTTGAGATCAGAATTAGCAAATCTTCCTTCCAATAGGAGGTGGAGATGATCCGGCATAAAACAATATGTCCACACCTTAAAGCCAAAGCTATCTGACTTGTCCCTTAATGCTTTGATCAATTGCTTTGTCAGTGTGTCATGTTGGAACAATGGACTTCTATTATGGGTACAGATCGTAACAAAATAACGATAATATCCTTTATAATTGAAATCCTTAAGCCTGGGTCGAATGCTAAAACGTTTCAAAGCGTTTACCTTTTGGATAGCAGTCTGGCTCGACAGAGAAACACTGATGTTTGGCAGGGCGTGGGCCCTGCGCTAGGTTTTTTGAGTATTCGCTCCCGCTGTTTCAAAATTATCTGCTGCGTTGATTCGCGGCAGAAGAAGAGTACAGATTGTCCCTTTTTTCACTTCACTCTCGATTGTGATTTTGCCCCCGTGGCTCAGTGCGATCCTGTTTGCAATTGCAAGTCCAAGGCCTGTGCCACCGTCCTTTGTCGTGTAGAACGGCTTGAACGCATCATCGGTATTGTCTTTGCCGATTCCACATCCGGTATCTCTTATCTGTATCTCAAGATATTCCTTGCGGTTGTCGGATGGGACTAATCTGGTTGCCACCGTCAATCTGCCGCTTTCAGGCATAGATTGCACGGCATTTATGGCAAGGTTCCAGAGCATCTGCCTGATTTCTGTCATATTCCCGAGAACACCGGCCCCATCGCATAGTCTTTTCTCCATTGAGATCTTTTCTTGCCAGTCTGGGCCATATCGGAGTGATTCGAGGACATCATTAATAATATCGTTGATGTCAATTTCTTCGCGATCGGCAGGGCTGGGGCGCGCCAAAAGAAGGAAGTTCTTTACGAGGTTCTCAAGTTGATCTCTACCCCTCAGGACGATCTGCATGAGTCTGTCATTGGTTTCGTCCAGGGCAAGAGTCGTCTTCAGAATCTGGATCGATCCACTCAGGGATGCAAGAGGGTTTCTGACCTCATGCGCCAGACCCGCCGCCATCTCACCAATAAGCGCCAGCCTCTTGCTGCTTTCAACCTCTCTTTCCATCTCTTTGGCCGCTGTCAAATCCTGAAAGATCAACGTATCTCCGATTTTCTTGTCTTTGCTGTCCATGAGCGATGAGACGGAAAAACCCAATACGATCCTCTTGTCCTGTTTTCCTGAAACCGTGATCTCGCCTCTGTCCACACCACCTTGCCAGCCTTCTTTATTCCTTATTGTACGCAGAATTTCAGGAAATCCTGGAAAGATTCTGTCTATTCCTCTGTCTTGAACCTCTGCAAATGAGAAGCCGGTGATTTCTTCTGCTGCCCTGTTAAAGGATTTGATATTCCCAAGGAGATCAATGGTTGCAATCCCGGTATTCACGGATTCGATAATGCTTTTATGCAATAGATCGAGCTGATGGAATTCGTTTTCTTTCTCGGCCAGGCGCGACCTGACGGTCTTTTCCTGTTCAACAACAAAGCTCATCAATAGCGCCACGATGTAGAAAGATACGATGTGGATAAAAATCATCGACAGGACATCTCCGGCACTGAAATCATAATCCCAGGGGGCACTGTAAATTGGATGAATGATCTCGTAGTATTCCAGATCAAGCAACGAACCGTAGAGCAGGCTGATGAAAGAGGCCACAATCAGTCCCCCTCTTCTTGTCAGAAAAAGGGCAGAATAGATGATGACCAGGGGATAGAGAATGGAATAGACACTTCTAATTCCGCCTGTCACAAAGACGAGCACAGTTATCAACAGGGCGTCGCAAGTGGCCTGGGTCTGTATATTGACCTCGATGTTTTTGATTTTTTTAATGAGGGCAAGGTATAATAATGATAAAAAACAGGTTGCTACTATGATCGAATAAACGGAGGAGATGGATGCCGCTGGTAGCGGCTTTGTCCCTTTGAGTTGGATGAAGGCTGCAATCCCTAAGATGAACGTAACGATTACAACCCTCAAGAGCATCAACCGGCGAAGTCTCCGGATTGGAGGCTCCTTATGTAGCGAGGGATCTGTCATCAAATGGCCCCCTGCCGTCGGGCGCCTCTTGTGCTTGCAACAGGCGGTTATTCAAGGGAGCGGCCGGAAGATCGTTGTGACTCAGAGTGGTGGCGGGTTTCAGTAGTTAGAATACCTTGAGCGGTAAGCTATCTCCGGGAGAGAGTCATGGGGCTCTTCCATCAGAGGCAAATCAATAAATGTCTTTACGAGGCAGTAGACTAGCCCGCACGCAATAATCCCTAATGCAGTGTATAAAAGCCCCATGAAGACAAAGTAGTCAGTATTCCATTGCCATTCAAAGCTTAACGGAGTCATTTTCTCTTCTCCTTACAGGTCGCTTCAACTGTGCGCCCATTTGGTATACGTTCATGGGTGCCAGTATCAGGGGTCAGGGACGATTTCACAAGTGAATTCAACATGCCAGAAACCCCGAGGACGACAGTTGCCTTTCCATAATTGCTTAAAATGTTAGATCCTTGTAACTGCTTAGGTTGTTTAGGCTGTAGGCTAAAGGCTGTAGGGTTTTACGCATTAGTCGATGAAAATTCCCTAATTGCCCGATAAATCAGAGGCACCATTTCGTCCGCCGGTACAAACGCTCTGATCTTAGTATGATCCCACATGATTCCCGCCGCCGGTACTTCAGTTCAAATGCCTAAAGCCTGTCTACCTGAGTGGTTGCAGATCTTTTTTTGTTCCTTGGCCACTGAACCCTGTGAACTGTTACTGCCCGTTTAATGCGTAACCGGGTTCAACTCCTTTTCTTTAGGAAAAACCGGCAGATATCTGTAGGCAGCGGAAAAGACCAGAAACCCGTAGCCAAGGACCGCCAGGGCAATGCCCCATTCCTGCCATGTGGGCATGTAACTCCAGAATCTGTCAAATGGCATTACCGGTACTGCTAGGGTAACTATAATAAACACGAAACGATTTAAGACAATACCCGTACAATTCATAAGGCATGCAGTGATAAGCAGGCCTTGGTGCCGTCTGGCCTTGGGGATCATAAGGATAATGGCGGGAATGATACCGAATATGACGATCTCACATACCACCAGCCAGACGCCGTATGGCCCCTCCCGATAGAAATCCATGAATTCAAGCCCTGCCCTGGGAACCACGCCGTAGATCCAATCCAGGGTGTCGGCAATCTTCAAGACCATATAAACAGACAACAGCCAGGCCGATATTTTTGCTAATAATTGTATTGCGTTATCAGGGACCAGTTTTTTCCGGGAGAGTTTCTCCGTCAGCTTGGTGCATAATATCGTGAAGCACGGACCCGCGGCGATGGCGGATAAGACAAAGAGGAAAAAGGTCCACGGCCAGACATAAAAGCCCTCTCTGGCCGCAAAGGGCCGCGCATACATGACGCCGAACATCCCGCCCAGGGAACCCTGATGGAAGAAAGACAGGAATGTGCCTGTGGCGGCAAATACAACCATGATACCGTGCAGATTATGACCGAACAGATGAAGCTCTTTGATCTTGTCCAGTTGCCGATTCTCGAGGATGAGAGGCAGGAATTCGATTATCAGGACTATCAGATAGCAGGTGATACAGAAGGACACCTCCACCAGCATGGAATGCACATTAGCATGCCAGAAAATGAACCACCCCCGGATGGGCTGCCCGATATCGATGCCTAACATGGCCACGGCGCCTGAGTAGCAAATGAACCCTATGATCACGGCGGCATTTATGATATCCTTTAGTTCCTCTTTTCCGATGATATAAGTGAGGAATCCGGTAAAAAATGCCCCTGCGCCAAGGGCGATTATCGCAAGATCGAATACGATCCACAAAGCGAATGCGAAGATATCGCTCATGTTTGTCTGGTTCAGCCCCTTATAGAGACACAGGAAGGCGGACAGGCCGCCCCACGCCAAAAGGGCCAGCCACGGCAATGTCCACAGCAAAAAGACCTTCGGGGAACATCTCTTTACGCCTTCGGGTAACAACGGCGAATCCATCTATTTATCCTCCTATAAATCCACTCTCCACTGGGGGAGAACGTCAGGATGAGGGGGAAACATGCGGTACGGGATTATCAGCCCACTCTCGCACCCAATCCTTAGTTGACAAGTAATAGACCTTGGGTTTTGTATTCAGACGTTCCAAGAGCCTGAAGGCATACGGGCTCTTGATCAGTTTTGAGACCTTGTGGTTCGGGTTATTAAGATCACCGAAGGTGATGGCCCGGGCCGGACAGGCCTCGGAACAGGCCGTGATATAATCATCTTCTTTCAAGTCCCGCCGGCCTTCAGAATAGGCCTGATTTTTCGCCCTCATGAGCCGATGGTGGCAAAAGGTGCACTTCTCGACCACGCCCCTCATGCGGGGAGAAACCTCCGGAGAAAGGTATCGCTCCAGGCCTTTGCCTTTGGGAAAGTAGGCGTCCCACCAGTTAAAATACCTCGCATGGTAAGGGCAGGCCGCCTGGCAGTATCGGCATCCTATGCAGCGTGTGTATATCTGACTGACTATCCCTGTTTTGCTGTCCAATGTTGTGGCGGTGGCGACACATACGGAAACGCACGTGGGATGATGGCCGCCATTGCCGTCTTCTTCGCAGTGCATGCACGGCCTGGGAAAATGGCAGACCTCGGTATGGGGGAATTTCTTTCCGTTGGTGATCTTATACAGTAGCATCCAAGTGATGCTGCGCTCCTTGTCCGACTCATCGGGCCTGACAACCACGTTGTTCTCTGCCGCACAGGCGGTCATGCATGTCCCGCACCCGGTGCACTTGTCCAGATCTATGACCATTCCGTACTTGTTTTGTCCATGGTCATGCCCTTTTTCCATGATCTACCTCACCTAGAACTCTAAACCTTGGTTAATCTGACGCGTGTATTCCACCAGACCGGCTGGCCGCTTAAGGGGTCAGTCCCTGCGTCAATGATACTATTGGGGTTGACGCCTTTTCCCCGGATGAACTCATCATATCCGGTATGTCCGAAGCCTAGGGGCATGTAAACGATACCGGGCATTGCTCCTTCAAATAAAGTGATACGAACCTGCACTTCTCCAACAGTTGATTTGACGATGGCCCGATCACCCTCTTTCAGGTCGTGTTGGGCTGCGGTTTCGGGATTGATTTCCACAAAGGATTCCGCCTTTTTCAGCTGGGTATCGAAGAGTGTTTTGTACACAAAAGGGGGAGTCGGGGCCCACCCGCTTGACAAGTTGATCATCTCATAAGGTACCATCGTCAGAGGATAGGCCGATGAATCCACTTCAGGTTCCATTGCCTCGTAATGGGGCATGAAGGCCTCCTCACCCTTTACGCCGAACCCCATTTGTTTTAGGGCGGTTTGTTCGGAGGTCTTCCTTGCATAGTTTTTCACCGCAAGCTCAATATTGGTGCTGAAAAATTCGAACCTGCCGGTGGGTGTTTTAAAAGACATCTGTCGGTCCCCGGCGCTGTCCACCGGCCGGTACCAGACACCCCCGGACTTGATCTTTTTCCACATGTCTTCAAAGGACCTGTAATCCGGCCGGATGCCACCCGCTTGCCGTTTCCAGGCCGGTCGGGAACCGCTGTAACCCACAAGGCCCGAGCCGGAATCAAAGAGGCCTTTGGCCCGTGCCTTCAGGACCGCCTCAAAATCATTCCAGGGAAAGGCGGAACCTAACGGCCGACCGGCTCGTTTTGCAAGTTGTATGATCACGTCACCCGTGTTTCTTGTATCATAAACGGGGTCGACAACCGGCTTTGACAATCCGTACAAGGGGTATTGCAGGCCAGTGGGCCAGACCACATCGTCCATCTTCTCAAGATATGTGTGATCGGGGAGAATTAGGTCCGCCATATGTGAAGTCTCGTCATGAAACGGCGAGAAGCTTGCTATAAATGGGATGTCTTTCAACGCCCTCTTAAATGCTCCTCCGTCAGGCAGGTTGTGGGAGGGGTTGGCCGAAAATATCAGGAGTGTATCAACCGGTGAGCCGGAACTTCTGAGAATGTTATTCGTAAAGCTGTTAATCAGGCTCCTTGTGAAAGGGTAGCGCATGCCTCCGGCCTGGTCCAGGCGATGTTTCTTGAGGCCTTGCCGGGCAATGGCATCCAATTCGACCTCAGGTAGCGGGCTCACGGGGAGAGGGTCACGCATAAAGATTCCTCCCGTGCGGTTTATGTTGCCCGTCAGTGCGTTGAGGCTCTGAACAGCCATTAATTCAAACAGGCTTCCGTTTAGCGTGCCTTTTCCTTTTCCGCAGACGGCGATGGGGGCCTTTGCTCCGGCAAAATCCTTGGCCAGAGAAACGATTTCTCTGAGGCTCAGGCCTGTGATCCGTGCCACCTTGTCAGGTGAATACTGATCGAGCACCATGGTCTTGAAACCCATGTGATGCCTCCCGTCCGCCGACATCCAATCATTGAATCCGAAGGAGTGATTATTCACAAATTCGGTGGAAAATAGGCGTTCCTTTATGATGACATGGGCGAGACCAAGGGCCAGGGCGCCCTCGGTTCCGGGTATTGCGGCTATCCATTGGTCTGCCCTGGAGGCCGTGTTGGAGGCCCTTGATTCAACCTGCACGACCCTGACTCTTTTCTTAAGGGTCTTGCCACGCCAGAGCCCCCAAGCATTGAGCACGCGACCCGGTGCTCCCCAACCATCGAGAAGCCCGCTCCCGAAACTCAATATATAATCTGCGTTTTCAAGATCATATGCCATAGGACCCTCTGTCCCGAGCATCAGGGTATTTGCCATTTCGTATGTGTCTTCCGCGGAAGGGATCCTCAGGTAATTGAGACTTCCCACAGCCTTGAGCAGTCTTTCGATCATCAGGGACATTGTTGAGCGGATCGGATTCCCATCCACAGCGGCAAGGGCCTCGGGCCTTTGCCTATCGCGCAAACCGGAGATTCTATCGGCCAAAGTATCTAGGGCTTCGTCCCAGGTAATGTCCATGAATTTGCCGGCCCCCCTCGGCCCAACGCGCTTCATAGGAGAGGTGTAACGGATTGTCTCGTCGTAAAGCAACTGCAGACCGGCAGCGCCCAGTGGGCAAATGCCGCCTGGATTGACAGGGTAGTCGGGCCTGCCTTCGATCTTTACCGCCCTGGTTTCTACCTTGCGGACCTCGATTCCGCATCCGCCCGGACACAGTGTGCATATTGATCCGACATGCGTGAATTCACCCACAGGCGGGACGGGGACCCAGGGCCAGTTCTGAGTCCATATTGCTATATCGTCAGCAAGCTTCCAGGGAAGCGGAGTCAGTTGGATCCCAGCGGCTCCGCCGACTACAATTTTGATGAAATTTCTTCTGTCTAATTCCATTGCTCCTCCGCAGCAGCGATCTCAATCCCCCGAGATTCCATAGACATCATCCGGGTTACTTGTGGCATACAAAGCAGGCGTTATTCTCCTCATGTCCCTTTTTGGTATGGCACTCGGCACAGTCATCCATCTTCATTCTATCCCAGGTATCTAACTTATACCCGGCGATATTTTTTCCCCATATGTTGATGCTGTACCCAGTCAGGCGGTTTTCTTTATACGGTGGCAGCATTTCGCTTTCGCCGTGGTTCCCGTGACACACAGAACAATCCATGTTTCCCATTTTCACATGAGCGATATGGGAGAAATATACACAGTCCGGTTGCCTGGAATAAGAGAGCCAGGGCACTTCCTTTTCGCCGGCCACATACTTTGTCAGGAATTCTTCCTCGTCTCGCGTATCTCCAAGAGGTGTTTCAGGGTCATCGTGACATTCCGTGCACTGTGCGGCTACCGGGATGCCTACAAAGGTGCCGTCGTCACGAAACCCATGGCAATAGAGGCACCTTTCGGTTTCCGTATCCCCCTCAATGCCGTCAACCACTTCCGGGTCAAGATGAAGCTTGTGATTGAAATTGATGGGTTGTGGTTGTTTGGAATAAAGCACCATAGGAAAGATGACCCATCCTACGATGAGGGCCGGGATAAAGCCCGCAAGGAAAAAGATCAATCCACCCTGCGAAGGCTTTTCAGAGGAATTCGCTGGATTTGTCATATACTAAGCCCCTTACATTAATTTGCATTCATTACAATACGCGGGTTTATGTTCTGCCGGCGCATTTCCCAGCCGCATCTGTTAACTGAATAATCCCCGTTTTGTCAAGGGAAAAACAGGTCGCGTTAGACTTCTACGGCTGTCCGACTATTGGTGGGCCCGGGTTATGGGGAGTATATGCAGGGAGGATATCGCCGGACACCTTCGCCTTAGGCGGAAAGGGTCTGATAAGCCTCAAAAGCTTCTAATTCTCTTTCTGCGTCTTTTTGCTGCCTTGGCCTGTTTTTTCTTTTTCTGCACGCTTGGTTTGTCATAAAAGCGCCTTTCCTTGATCTCGGAAAAAAACCCCTCTTTGGTCAGCTTCCTTTTGAGATCTTTGATGGCTCTTTCAATTTGATTATCACGGACAATGACTTTCATGTTTCACTCACCTCTCAATAAAAACAAAAAAGCACCTCGAACACGTTAGTGAGATGCTTTTCCTTGCCCTCAAAACAGAGATATCCCCTGGAACAATGTATGTTAGTATACTATTGCCTGGGCATTTAATTTTACCTCTTCCATTCTTATGAAGGTTTGGAATCGCTCACACAAACTTGAAGTGCACGCACACCCTGCCGGACAGATGGGTCTTTCTTCAAGCAAGAAACTATTGTGGTTACCGCTCAAACGTTATCACCCCCTTTTCCGCCCGATCCCGTGAAGCGGGACCTTTTAGAAAACCCAATAATCATATCTTCCTTCAGCAGATATTGTCAATCCTTTTTTCCCTGTTGCCCGATTTGGGGGCCAGTCAAATTCTTATCAGGGGCAAAAAGCAGCAGAGGCACATAGGCACAAAGCAGGGGATAACATGGCTTTGTGCCTCAAGCCGGCAATCTGCCCCATTTTCGATGCCACAATTTTGCGACTGTCTCTATATGGTAGGTGTGAGGAAACATGTCAACGGGCTGAATTTCAATTAACTCATAATCCCGGATCATAAGGCCGATATCCCTAGCCATTGTAGCAGGGTTGCAAGAGATATAGATGATCCTTTCAGGGGCCAGGGCCAGGATATGGGCCAGTACTTCTTTGTGCATCCCCGTGCGTGGAGGGTCAACTATAAGGATATCAGGTCTGTAGGTTATGGAAGCGAGCTTTTCCCTGATGTCTCCCCGGACAAACCTACAGTTATCGATCCTATTTTCCTCGCAGTTTCTCCGGGCATCCCGGACGGCACTCTCGCTGATTTCTATGCCTGTGACGGCCCGTACCTCGGGTGCAACGAAAATGGGGATGGTACCGGTTCCGCTGTATAGATCTAGGACCATCTCTCTCCCATTGAGTTCAGAGTAGTCCACAACCTTCTGATATAGCTTTCCCGCGGCAAGGGAATTGGTCTGGAAAAAAGAGTTTGACGATATCTGAAAGGTGAAAGACCCTATCATATCCTTAATATACCCTTCCCCGGCCAGGACAAATTCACGCTCCCCGATAGCGGTAGAGGCCTTTCTCCGGTTGATGTTATTCACAACAGTTCGGATTCGCTCGATTCTGTCGGTCAGTGTGTCAGATAAGGGCCTGATAACGTCCGCCCTCTCCTCCGAGGTAACCATATTCACCATCCATTCATCAAATGCAGTAGAATACCGGATGGTTAGGAATCTCCAGAATCCCACATGCGTTTTAAGTCCATACACAGGTATTCCGCAGCCCTTAACATATTCCTTCACCTCCCGGAGAATCCGGTTCCCTCCATCTTTCTGGAGCAAACACGCCTCCATATCGATAACCTTGCTAAAAGTCCCTGGTACGTGAAGGCCTAGGGCAAAACCGCCTTCGGTCTCGCGCCTGTCCAGCTCATCGGGTAGAAACCATCGGCGATCGGAAAATGAGAACTCCATCTTGTTTCGGTAACCGAACCTGTTATCAGAAGGGATCACGTCGCGGACAACCGCATCCTGCAAACCAGCTATATGAGACAGACTATCAATAACCTGTTCTCTTTTGTAGTCCAGTTGCCTCTCATAGCGGAGGTGCTGCCACTGGCAACCCCCGCAGTAACCGCTGTAAGGACACGGGGCCTCTATACGATCTGTTGAGGGCGTAAGGATTTCAATCAGGCTTGCCATCGCATAGTCCTTTTTCTTTTGGTAAATCCTGGCTATCACCGTGTCGCCGGGAACCGCCCCCCGGACGAAGATCACAAACCCGTCCAGCCGGCCTATGCCCTGTCCGCCGTAAGCCATTTTGTCGATCCTCAATTCTACCGTGTGTCCTTTACGCAATTTCATAATCATTGGACTATTATCACTGACCCGGCTTTTTCGCTACCCTAAATCAAACTGGGCGTTAACGCTTTAGTTCTACAACAATAATTCCTGTTCCTAAAACCCCCTTAAAGGGGGGAACGTAGACTCTGCATTTAGCAAATAGACCCACATGGCCCTTTTGTGTTTCCGGACTTCTTGAGAATCGCGTGTAGAAAAAGCAAAAGACCTTGAATCGAAATGCTATGAAGTTAGACTGTAAAAAAAGTTTACAATCGATAAGTAATTTAACGCTCAATCACATAACAGAGGCTATATAAATGGTGCGCACAAATGCGGTTTTCTTTTAAATAACAGGCAAATACGCCCACATAAGGCATTATGGCACGGGGCTTGCTGAATACAGGGCAAATCCAAACCTGAAACTGGAGTGGACAATGAAAGACAATGACAATGAAGCGACCAGAAAAAGGCTATCCGGATTTTCCTTGGTGGAGTTGATGATAGCTGTGGCCATTCTCGGCATCCTTGTGGCCGTTGGAGTTCCGGCGTTCATTGACTGGCTGCCCGACTACAGGCTGAAAAGAGCGGCCAATGATCTATACTCCACACTTCAACAGGCACGGCTGGAGGCGGTCCGCTTCAACAGCTCCTGCGTTGTGTATTTTGACACCGTAGCCCAGACCTATCAGTTTCTGAGGGACCCGGGCCCAAACGGTACCTGGGATGGCGGCGGTGATGACACTGCGCCCCGGCCCGGCCCGGACGGAATCTATGGTAATGCTGATGACATTCCTGAGAGACCGCCCGTTTCCTTGGCCGGGTATGGAAGCAATGTGGCGTATGGTCACGCCGCCGCAAACATAAACGCCACAGACGCCGGAGGGGGAGCGTTTCCTCCTGATGAGGTGTCTTTTCCAAATAATTTTGTTGAGTTCAATTCAAGGGGGATGGTGAATGGCCTGTCAGGGTATGTCTACTTCCAGAACAAGAGCAATTATCCTGCTGCCGAGCGGTCTTCCTTTGCCGTGAGCGCTCTTACCAGCGGGCGCATCCGTTTGCAGAAATGGTTCAGTTCCAGTGGAAACTGGAGGTAACAGGAGATTATAGAGCAGATGAGTCCAGAAGCCGGGGAAAAAAAGGGTTTCACTCTTGTGGAACTTATGATTGTCATGGCCGTTTCAACCATCGTAATGACGGGCATCTATACCGTGTACAACACCCAGCAAAAGTCATTTGTGACCCAGGAAGAGGTTGCAGGGATGCAGCAGAACCTCAGGGCCGCCATGTATTTTATGGAGCGGGAGATCATGTCGGCGGGTGCTGATCCTTCAAAAACTGCCGGAGCGACGATCGTGACGTCCGGTTCCACCACGATCAATTTTACCATGGACATCACCGACAATGCGGGGACGGGCAATCCTGACGATGACGTCAATGATGCCAATGAGAATATCACTTACGGTTTTAACGCGGCGGACGACGCCAATGGCGACGGCATCGCCGATGCCGGCGCGGCGCCCCTCCGTCGCAACAACGGGGGAGGTTTGCAGCCGTTTATTGAAGGGGTGCATGCCATAGGATTTGCCTATGCCTATGACACCAACCCGGGTGACGGATTTATAGACACGGCAGGAGGAAACGTGATCTGGGCAGTGCCAAATGCCGGTGGAGGTTGGAACGACCTGGACGCCAACGGCGACGGCGCCATTGACGCCGCTGACGATGCGGCGGATGGAGTTCCGGACGGAGTCCTCACCGGAGTTTCTACAGGAGACACCGTCAATACTGCTGATATTCGCTCCGTGAGGATATGGGTCCTTGTCAGGTCGGACAGGGAAGTCGTTGATTATCGAAACACGAACACTTATGTAGTGGGCCGCCAGGTCATAACACCAAACGACGGCTTTCGTCGGCGCCTGCTTTCGACGATTGTGCAATGCAGAAACATGGGTCTACAGTGATGGAGCCTGGCAATGAGGTTCCGGGTTCAGTTTTCAGGGTTCACGGGTATGAACTGAGAAGGCACGGGATTGCGTCGAAGTAAGGAAAGGTAAAATGAAAAATGGCGTGTAGAACAGAGAGGTCAGAATTGTCCAACACAAAGAGAGGCTTCACCCTTGTGGAGGTCATGATAGCCGTAGCCGTCTTGAGCGTCGGCCTTCTGGCCGTTGCTGCAATGCAGACATCAGCTGTCCAGGGTAATTCCTCGGCGGGCAGTATGACAGCGGCGGTAAAGGCAGGCCAGGATAGGCTGGAGTTGCTGGTCACGCTGCCTTTTAACGCCGGCCCGGGCATGATGTTTCAGCTTCACCCCATGCTGCTGGATACAGACGGCAATGCAAACGCGGGTCTGAATTTTCCAATGGAGACCTTCACCGATAATAACGGAAATAACTGGTGGGACCCCGGTGAGCCCTTCATTGACAGCAATGGCAACGGGTGGTGGGATGCTGATCCTGTTGCGTGCCCCCCCGATCAATCGCTCCCGCCCATTGACGCCCGCTATAATGTCTTCTGGAATACGGAGGTCTTGACAGCTACGGGTGTTGGGCCAACGTCAGTAAGGATAAGAGTGATTGTGACATGGATGGAAAGGGGGAGACCGAAGAGTTTGCCTTTGGATTTTATTAAGTCGAGGAGTTCTTAGAAGGATTTGACCTATGAAACACAGATACGACATTTCAAGCAATGAAGACGGCTCAGTTCTTGTGATCGCCATGTTGGTGCTTGTGCTGCTGACCCTAATAGGGCAGAGCGCAACGACTACCAGCAGCATTGAGATGCGGATCGCCGGAAACGAGAAGGCATACAAGGAGAGCCTTTACAGGAGCGAGGCAGGGGTCAGGGCCGCCACCCAGGAATTGATGGACGAAACCGATAGTCCTCTACTGAACGACCTTGTCAATACTCCATATCGAAACTGGTTGCATTATGATCTGCCCGATCCCGACGAGGCCAACATCGCCCAATCCGATACAAACTGGGATCCGGCTAATAACAACTCAGGCCAGATACTGGATGCGAACAACAGATACATAGGGGAATATGTGCGACCCATCGGCGATCTGGACATGAACAATGAGAGGTTACATGAATTCGCCATTTGGGGTCGTTCGGAAAGGAATCAGGAGCGTGTCCTGCTGAAGATAGGCGTGAGAAAGAGATATTGAAGAAAGGAGTAATACCATGTACCTGAAAATGTATATAAAGAACAGTTGGTCGAACTGCCTTGGGCGCGGGAAAGGGATGTCGAAAGGCGTATTATTCACGGTCTTTTTTTCTCTCTTGTTCTTTCACTGTCATTCCGCCCGATGCATTGATATCAGTGATACCCCTATGGATACCAAGGTCCTGACCGCCCCCCCGAACATCATGTTCGTGCTGGACAATTCCGGGAGCATGGACTGGGAATTTATGACTGTGGAGACCCAGGGAACGTTTAATCCACCCAGCTCCACGCCGGGGTGTGAGTATGTCTTTGATGATCCAGGGGATCACGCATACAAAATGCCGGACAGCAACGGTGATATATTGTTGGGAGATGATCGGAGGTACTGGAAAGGTCAGTGGTCGGGTTATAACAGGGTCTACTACAACCAGTCCGCAACCTATGAGCCGTGGCCCGAGATGCCTGACGCAGATACCTGGAAGCCCGTATCCGACCCGTGGGAGATCGTGGATGCTGATGGGGATGAGCTGACCGATGGCGTCGACAACGACGGTGACGGCGAGACGGACGAAGTGGATGAGGCTGGCACGGGAGATGATTACGTCCTTGATCTGACTGAGATTTATGTCACCGTCCAATCGGGGTCTGAGCAGACTATCGTCGTGGATAACCAGGATGGGGCGCCTGCCTTTACTACTACTGGGACCTGGAATGAGTCGGGAGCCGCCGTTGAATACAACGGAAGCTCCTTCTATACCTATGACGCTGGCGCAACGGCTACATGGACACCCACAATTCCTGCTGCCCAGGCGTATGAGGTTTGGGCTTTCTGGACTCTTTCTGGCTTTCGGGATCCGGCCGCCACATACAGGGTCCACCATGCCGGGGGGGATGATGACTTTGTTATTGATCAGAATGTGGACTCAGGGCAATGGAATCTGCTTGGCACCTTTGATTTTGATGCCGGAGTCTCTGGTTATGTGAGGGTTACATCGTCAGGAAATGTCAGTCAGCCTGCCAGCTGTTCCGGGAGCTCGGATGCCGTAAGATTCATTGTCCCCGGCACAGTAGTCCCCATAGACATCAGAAACGCCCATTATTACACGTGGGATGACGCAGACGCCGGGGGCGATGTGGACAGCGGCGAAGTCTATCTGGTCAACTTTGTCTATGACCCTGTGGACGCCCTGACCGACGGCCTGAACAACGATGGCGACGGTGACACGGATGAGCCTTGTGAGGGATTGAAGAGAATATACTACCAGTTCAATGACATCAATCTAAATGACAAGGTGGATGACGGCGAATTGTCCGAAGTGCCGAATCTTCCCGATAGCGTCAACCCTGCGATCTATGATGAAGACGGTGTGTTGGTCCGGTATAAGACCCATGAGGAGGACCTCCGGAACTTTGCGAACTGGTATTCCTATTTCAGGAAGCGGGAGCTTACGGCCAAGGCCGCTGTGGCCGGCGCAATCGTAGAGATGGACTGGGCCATGATCGGTTTCTACAGCATCAACAGCGGCCTGCGGCAGCAGGTACTGCCGGTGAACGTGGAGAGCAATTACATAATCGTGGACAACCTGGACAGCGGCTTCGGTACCACGGGGACCTGGGGCGAGTCCAGCGCCGACCCCGAGTGGGACGGCAGCTCACTTTACACCTATGATGCCGGCGCAACAGGCACCTGGACCCCGAGCATTCCCCAGGCAGGACAATACAAGGTGTTCGCCTTCTGGGGATCCAAGAGTGGATGGAACAGGGACCCCGCCGCCACCTACACGGTGCATCACGCAGGGGGGGACACTGATTTTGTCGTTGACCAGAGTGAGAATTTCGGGCAATGGAATCTGCTTGGCACCTTTGATTTTGATGCCGGAGTCTCCGGTTATGTGAGGGTCACGGCATCGGCCAATGTCAGTGAGCCTGCCGGATGTAGCGGGAGCGCGGACGCCGTGAAGTTCGAACCTGTCAGCGGGGGCGTGATTGTGGATGATACCGGTGAGCTTCTGCATCTCCTTTATGCGATGCAGTCTTCCGGGGGAACCCCATTGAGAGTGGCACTACGCGACGTGGGGCGTTACTATCACCAGGACGACGGTCTGTCAGGTATCTCTGGTGCCCCAAATCCTCTTGCGAGCGCAGAGGACGGGGGCGCGTGTCAGCAGTGCTTTGCTATTGTCATGACGGACGGATACTGGAACGGATCGAGCCCTGGAGTAGGACACCAGGACCAGGGCGAGGGTTCCCCTTACGAGGATGACTATTCCGACACGCTGGCGGATGTGGCCATGAAGTACTACAAAGAAGACCTGTCCGCCGGGCTGGACAACGTGGTTCCTCCAAATCCCTGCGACCCCAGCGATATGCAGCACATGGTTACTTATACCGTGTCCTTTGGTGTGACTGGGACCTTGACCCCCCTTGACAGTGACGGCGACGGAGAGGCAGATGATCCCTGCTTCCTGAGTCCCACCACCCCGCACCCGACGTGGCCCAATCCGACGGGCGGGGACCCGCAAAAAATCGACGACCTGTGGCACGCAGCGGTAAACGGCAGGGGCGAGTTTTTCAGTGCTTCTGATCCCCAGGAGCTGGTGGAATCCCTTGCCTCTCTGCTTGAGAATCTCTCCTCCAGGCTGGGCTCTGGAGCGTCCGTTTCGGTCAACGGCGAGGAACTGACCGCCGAATCGCTTTTGTTTCAGACGAGTTATATCTCCGGCGACTGGACAGGAGACGTGACGGCATTCCCTGTTGATCCTGTGACCGGCGAGGTGCTTATGGAGGCGAGTGATATTGTGTGGCAGGTCTCCGAGCAATTGCAGCTCACTGATCCGGCCAATCGCAGGATAGTGACCCTTGACCCTATACTAGGGGGTGTGCCTTTCGAGTACGCAACCCTTACCAACCATCAGAAGACCTGCCTTGACCAGGATTGGGGAACCGACCCGGCGCTGGCCCAGGATATCGTGGAATACCTGAGGGGCACTGAAGTCGCAGGCCTGAGGCCAAGAGTGAAGAAATTGGGTGATATCATCCATTCCGCCCCGCGCCTTGAGGGTGATACAATCTTCACCGGGGGCAATGACGGCATGGTGCACGCCTTTAACGCCATTGACGGTACCGAGCGTTTTGCATATGTCCCTAACCTGGTATTTCATAACCTGAAGGCCCTTACTGACCTTGAATATGAGCACTTGTTCTTTGTTGATTCGACCCCTTTTGTCAGGGGGATGGATGTGGATTTCGGGGGAGGCCCGGAGCGGAAAGTGTTCTTGGTCGGCGGACTCGGAAAGGGCGGTAAGGGGTATTATGCCTTGGACGTGACCGATGCCGACAGCATTGGTCCGTTAAGCACCGAAGCCGATGTCGCTGCCATGGTTATGTGGGAGTTTCCGGACGTCGGGATACAGACGGACGGCGTGGACAATGACAGCGACGGGCTGACGGATGAAGGGAGAGACGGCGTGGATAATGATGCTGACGGAGAAATAGACGAACTGGATGAACAGGAGGAAGACGCGGACCATGCCGACCTCGGCTACTCTTTTAGCCAGTGCCCCATTGTCAAATCACACGCTACGGATCATGAGTGGGTTGTTGTCTTTGGAAACGGCTACAACAGTACTAACCGGAGGGCCGTGCTCTTTATCCTTGATCTTCTTACGGGCGACGTAATCAGGAAGATAGACACCGGAGACGAGGGCATAGGGGAAAACGGGCTGTCCTCCCCTGCTGTAGTGGATGTTGACGGTGACTTTGTCCTCGATTATGTCTATGCCGGGGACCTTAACGGCAACATATGGAAGTTCGACGTGACCTCGGGCGACCCCGATGATTGGGGAGTTGCCTACGGCGTTGATGTTAATGGCGATGGGCGCATCGACTATAATGACGAAGGCATGCCGCCAGCGCCATCCGGGGACGACGCCAGGCCCCTCTTCCAGGCCACGGATGAGTTGGGCGCGGGTCAGCCTATAACCGTGCAGCCTGTTGTGATTGCCCACCCCAAGAAATTCGAGGTCGGTGAAGAATTCAGAGAGGTCGGTTACCTGGTGGTTTTCGGAACCGGTAAGTACCTGGGAGACACCGATCGCGCGGATACGAGCACCCAGTCCTTATACGGTATCTGGGACTACGGGGATGACGGCGATGACGGCGAGTTTTTGGGGACTATCGCCGACAGGAATACGGGGGTGCTTACTCAACCCGCCGATACCTACCTGTTGAAAC
>JAXHTA010000110.1:0-9973 GCA_034190285.1 Thermodesulfobacteriota bacterium
CCCGGTTAGCCCACTTCCCAGCACCGCGGCCTTGGCCGGCCCGCCTTTAAACCTGCCGAGAAGACTGAGCGCTATGCGGATGAAATACTCCCCTGCGCCGGCCTGATTTAGCATGGCTCCTAACAGCACGAAAAGAAAGACGATTGTTGCGGAAACATCAAGTGGAATTCCGTAGATTCCCTCAGTAGACATGGTCATTTGGCCGATAAATCGACTGAGGGACACGCCCTTAAAGGCGATCATTTGAGGCATGTAAGGTCCTAAGAAGGCATAGGCGCTGAAAAGACATGCAATGATTGGAAGCGCCGGGCCGATCACCCGACGTGAGGCCTCCAAAATGAGGATTATAAGAATAACTCCGATCACAATATCGCGCGCGATCGGTGCGCCGTAGCGCAGGGCAATCCCCTCATAGTCCGCAACAATATAGACGGCTGAAAGCGAGGCAGCCAGACCTATCATACAGTCAAGAAAAGGGATCCGGTCCCTCACCCACAAGAAACGGATGCCGAGACGAGGCCTCTTTAACAATGGATAATGCAGGAAGACAATGAGGATTGCGAATCCCAGGTGGATAGCGCGAATAAACACCGTATCCAGGATAAGCCAGCTCGCAACGCACAACTGAAACAATGACCACAGCACTGCGATAGTAGGGACAAAATACCTGGGCAGGCCGTTGAGGTTTATCCGGGCATCTTCCTCTGCCCCGGCAGTCTTCCCCAAAACCTCAGGATCTCTGCCCTTCTGGTCTTTTTCCGGGTTGGTCATAAAGGAAGCTGCCTACTAGTTCTCTACCACCCTGTTTTCCCCCTTGAAGGGGAATGTTCAAGCACTCACAGGCCATTTTCAAGGAGCACTACTTCACAAGACCCTGTTCTCTGTAATACTTCATGGCGCCCGGATGGATAGGTGCCGACATACCTATCAGCATACCTTCCCTGGTCAGCACTTGATAGGCCGGATGGAGGCCCTTGAAGTGCTCAAGATTATCAAAGACCTCTTTGGTTATGGCATAGACCACCTCCTCGGCGGCTTTGACCGAAGTTATGAGGCTGGCCCTTACACCGAATGTGGGCACATCTTCGTTGTTGGCGGCTCCTGGATAAAACTCGACCGGAATTGTGGCCGGGGCATAATAGGGAGATGCCGTCAAGAGAGCTTGTATGTCGGTGAGAGGTATGATGCATACCTTCCTCTTTCCCGCCGTAGCCTCTTTGACGGTCCCGCTGGGATGACCTACCGTGTAGAAAAAGGCATCGATCCGACCGTCCTTAAGGAGGCCCGGCGCCTCGGCGGCCTTGACTCCCTCCGGGAAGAGGTCTTTTTTGTAGTCAATCCCCGCGGCAGTCATGGCGTCTATTGAATTTTGACGCTGGCCTGAACCGGGATTCCCGATATTCACTCGCTTTCCCCTGAGGTCCTGGATAGTCCTGATTCCCGAGTCCAGGGCGGCAACCAGGGTTACAGACTCCGGGTGCATACTGAAAACTGCCCGAATGGCCTCTTGGCACCCTCTGTTCTTCCACTCGGCCAGACCCTTCCATGCCTGATACTGGCGGTCAGATTGGACAATGCCGAAGTCCAGATCACCGGAAATGACGGCATTTATGTTGAAGACCGATCCGCTTGTGGATTCCGCCGTGCATCGAATCCCATAGACATCGCTCTTCTCATTGATGATCTCAGAAATGGCATTGCCAGTGGGGTAGTAAACTCCGGTGAGGCCGCCCGTTCCGATAGTGACAAAAGTGGTCTTTGCCAGGGCATATGACGACATCATTCCCACACTTAAAATGAATCCGAAGCAGGCTGCTATGGCAAAAACAAAGGGCCGGATCATGTTCGATCTCCCTTTCTCACGCCCGAGGCTCAGTCGGCCTAAGAAAGATAGGGTCCCCACTGCCCTGCTGTCTCGAGGATGTATCCCGATGGCAGACCTTCCACAATGCGGTTGTGGCCCGGTAACAGGATATCCACATCAAGCTCGGCGAGGGCCAAGAGCGAGTCCTTGAGCTGTGGGCCGCTGGCCCCGTGGAAATCGAAACGCCCGATCGCGTAGTCCGCATAGACTACGTCGCCTGGAATGAGTATTTTCTCCCCACGATTGTAGAGCCCGATGCACCCGCGAGAATGGCCGGGGATGTGAATCACTTCCCAAGACATGCCTCCGATCTCCAGGACTACTCCTCCCTCCAGCTTCCGATCAACCTGGAAAGAAAAATCCCCAGGGTTGAACCCGAACTGTGACTGGCACATTTCCCGGAACATGTCCGCACCATAAACGGTCCTTTCATCCCCCTGCTCCAGTGGTTCGGCCTCCCAGGCGTGAATCCATATCTCGGCCTGTGGAATCTCTTTAAGTATCTCGCGGAGGCATCCGATATGATCCAGGTGCGTATGGGTCATAATCACCCTTTTGATATCCGACACTTCAAACCCTAGCTTCTTGATGGCATTGATTTTATAAGCCCCTTTCCCCATCAATCCGGCATCGACAAGACTGAGGTCCCCGGAAGAGGGATCACCTATAACATATACGTGACAATCGGGTATCATCTCGTCCTGGCCCTGGATAAAATAGACATCCTTTGTAATCTGTTTCATAATTCTCTCCTAAGTGAGTTCTGGCTTACCATAATTCATCGAGGCCCCGTATTCAAGTTTTCAGATTCTTCCAAACCCCCCCGTGAACTTGATGGACCTGGTTTACTATATGTTCCAGCTTATCCTGGTCCGCTTTACCCGCCATATTGTCATAACGGGTCTCCGTTGAATCCACGAGTTCCAGCAAAACCGCCTTTATTGAATCCCTGAGGCCCTCCAGATCATAACCCCCCTCAAGCGTGATTACGACCTTCCCGCCGCAGCACGCCTGCGCCATATCCATAATAGATCTCGTTAGTCCTGCAAAACCCTGGGGTGTAACTTTCATGCCGCCCAGGGGATCGTTTCCATGAATGTCGAATCCAGCTGAAACCAGAACCAACTCCGGATCGAATTCCAATGCAATAGGCTTCAATATCTTCTCAAAAATACCCAAATAGTCTCTATCACCGTAGCCATGGGAAAGGGGAACATTAACGGTGAATCCCTTTCCTCCACCTACACCCGATTCACTAAAGCCACCGCTGCCTGGATAAAACGGGTATTGATGGGTCGAAAAATAGAGAATTGACGAGTCTTCTTCAAAGGAATGCTGTGTGCCATTGCCATGATGGAGATCCCAGTCAATTACAAGAACACGCTTAAGGCTTTGAACTTGCCGAGCATATTTGGCGCCTATAGCCACATTGTTGAAAAGGCAAAAACCCATGGCCCGACTCCTCTCCGCGTGATGGCCCGGCGGCCTTACCAGTGCAAAGGCGTTGTCCAACTCTCCAGATATCACCATGGAAATGGCCTGGCACAGACCACCAGCAGCAAGAAGGGCCGCCTCGTAGGACCCACGTGATGTAGCGGTATCCGGATCAAGGGACACGTAATCCCTTCCGTCTGTTGCCGACACCATGTCCACATACTCGGAAGAATGGACCAACAAGAGTTCGTCTTCAGAGGCCCGCCTGACAGGGACTTCCTGGAATCGGTCCTTCATGCCAGACTCTTCGAGCATGGCATATACTACTTCGAGACGTCTATGGCTTTCGGGATGCCCCATACCAGGTCGGTGATCCATGTATCTGTTATCCCTTACGATGCCTGTCTTCCTCATAATTCTCTCCTCGAATTAAGTTTGGATGTCATCTCCTTTGCAGTCTATGGCCTCAAAAGTCCTTCCTCTCTTTAATAACCGGGTCCTGTCGAGTAATTGGCCTGTGGACTATTTCGCAACGTCAAGAGAGTCAGACGAATCTAATGTACCACAATCCCATTCTATAAAAAAGAGGTTCCCTTTTGGATGAATCTTCATTAAAACTGTTTCGATGAAAGATTGAAAGGTCACGAGCACATGTACCATGTTTGTAAGAATTTAGTTTTTTGAAATAGGGCGCTTTGACCCATGGGTCCGTAACCAGACTACATTTGTTTCATAGGGCCAAGGTTTTACCTAGTGTCTGAACGAAAACTAGGATTTTTCGTTCAGATCAAGGAAGACGAAGATTTTAACCGCAGGAATACATTGAGTGTCTTGACGGTTGAAATTTGAGTCTAACGCAGATATGGGCGAAAAAGACGGTTTTCGTTCGGGCACTACCTATGTTTTTTTTCATCGCCGGAATACAGCCCAGGACCATCAAGCTGGATGATCATCCCAGAATGTGCCCATCCTGCGGCCTCAACCAGGCTCATCTCAAGAGGACGGATCATTATCTCTCTTTCTTCTTTCTGCCCGTTTTTCGAGTCAAGAAAGGCTTCCCTTTTCTCGAATGCCGTAGGTGCGGGAGCCTGTTTCAGGAATCAGGGTCCGTATGGTCTGAAACTCCACAAGAACGTCCTCCCACCTGCCCGTATTGCGAAAAACAGCTGGAACAGGGGTACCGATTCTGCCCCTTTTGCGGAAAGCCGGTTTAGCACGGGCATGACTATGTCTGCCCTAACTGTTTACAGTCAATTGCAGAACTTACGCCACAATGGTCTTTAAGAACGAAAATGAGTCGGCGGGTCCCAGGAAACTCTGGGACCGACCCTTTGTCTTTCTGAACCTGTCCTTTTTCCTCGTATTCATAAACATCGCCTTCTTCTATCTATACCCACTTGCCCTCAGTGCTATGGGAAGTAACCGCCATATTATCGGGTGGGTCATGGGCCTCTTCTCCGTTGCTGCAGTCATATCCAGGCCCTTTTTGGGAAAACTGGTCGTCTTGAAGGGAGAGTACTGGGTCGTCTCCATGGGCATTGCCGTGAGCTTTGCTGCATCACTTTGTTATAACGTGATAACCTCCGTCGGCCCAGGCATGCTGTTAACGAGAGCACTCCATGGAATCGGCTTTTCAGCTTTCATATCAGGCAGTTTCTCCTTTGTGGCCAAGGCATTACCGAAAGAAAAACAGGGAGAGGCATTCGGAGTCCTGGGAGCGTCCCTCATGGGTGCTGTAGCATTGGCCCCACCCTTTGGGGAATTTCTGATCTTTAGGTGGGGTTTTCACGTCCTTTACCTGGCGGCCTCTGGATCAGTCATCCTGGCATTGCTCACCGCATCAGTGGCTGTCACTTCTTTACCCCGCAGCAGACCTACAGACAAAAAAACTGATTTGCAGTATATCGCGCTTCTAAGAAATCGACCATTCTTTATCCTTTTGATCTCTACGCTTGTATTCGCCCATTGTCAGTCAACGGTCCCCAATTTTCTATCCCTCATTGCCGCCGAAAAAGGGGGTAACGCCGGTGATTTCTTTTTTGTCGCATACTTTGCCGCCATCCTTGTTCTCCTCACAATGGGAAGACTCATTGACCGATATGGCAAATTGTTGTTTATGCGACTTTTTTATCCTCTTCTTTCACTTGGGATACTTCTCATTCCTGGAATGGTTGGCTCGCTCTTTTTCCCCGTCTCGGCCATAATGTACGGTGTGGGTATGGGCGTCCTTTTTCCCACGCATAACGCCCTGGCTGCAAGTCACGGGACTGCAAACGAAAAGCCGGCAATTATGTCGCTCTTCACTGCTGTTTACGATACAGGCTTTATTACCGGCGCTGTAGTCTCAGGCTGGTTCGCGCACCATAATAGCCTTAATACCCTTTTTTGGGCATGCGGGATCCTTGGTTTCGCCGGATTTATCTTGGTCATCAAGGCATCCATCGACAATAACGTACAAAGTGGCTGAGGCGCGGATATAATAGGCCACATCCCGGAAAGGCCTGAGCAGTAACCCTGAAAAGAAAACACGGCTACCAATGGCGGTCATCTGATGGTGCACATATGGATGGGCAAGCGACAGCGGACACACCCTATTGCTACAAAAAAAAGCTGCTTCGTTGATTTTTTGAAAGTCTATGTTTTCTCTTTTTTTCAAATGAAGTATATTTGATGCCTGAGCGAAAACCAGGCCTTTTCCTAAAGGTCGAGGAAGGTCAAGATTTTTTTGACCTCAGGAATATATAAAGTCTTTTGAGGATGGAAGTTTTTTGCCGTAGAGATTGGTCAGAAAGACAGGTTTCGTTCGGGCCTCTTGTATACAGGTATACCGGCTTACCCGAGTAATCCTCAGCGAGATTATTAATAGGGGAGAGGTCGCTGAAGTTCACCCGGCACTTGAAATCCGCCGGCAGTTTGTTTCCAAGGGCAAAAGCGTTAGGAAAAAGGAGGAAAATAGTAATGAAATTATTGAATATTTCTCTTTTGTGTCTATTCGGGTTCTTGTGCGGTACTGTATTTGCCGACAACCTCAGAGAGATTGAGTTAACCGACGGAAGCGTGATTTCCGGAGAAATCATCTCCTTTAGTGATGGCACTTACACGTTAAAGTCAAGGAGCCTCGGCAAGATCCAAGTTGATGAATCAAGGATTCACGCAATCCGTTTGAAATCTCAAGGCCTGTCCTCCGGGGGTCTTGAAGGACCGTCTGATACCGCGGTAAACACGGAAATTCAGGCCTTGCAGGAGAGGATGATGAACGATAAAGAGATCATGAATGTAATCCTTTCCTTACAGAGCGATCCTGAGTTTCAGGAGATATTACAGGATCAGGTCGTTATGGACGCAATAAATTCGGGTGACCTTGATGCTCTTGTATCCAACCCCAAGTTTATGAAACTCTTGGGCAATTCAAGGGTCCAAGAGATCGTTGGGAAAATCGCTGAATAACCATCCAAAGTCCTTGCATTGCAGTACTCTAACCTTTCCCCGAATCGTTGAAAGCTCATGGCCGGTTCTTTTCTCCTTCTTGCAGGATGGGTGATTGATGGAACGGGCGGCCCAGCAAAAAAAGGGACGTCGGTCAGAGTGAAAAACGGTCTCATCGTTTCGGTCTGTGGGACCAGGGATGGTGATTTGAATCGCCCAGATATGATTGATTTGTCTCAGTGTACCCTTCTGCCAGGGATCGTGGACTGTCATACCCATCTGTCTATGTCGGGTACAAATAGCCCCGAAGTCCGACGATGGCAGCTTAAGGCTCCATTCGAAGACATTAGAAAGGCCATTTCTACACACACTTACCAACACCTTTCACATGGCGTTGTGGCAGTCAGAGATGGGGGAGACTACGCGGGTCACACCTTGCGTTACAAAAGAGAATGCCTTTACCTCGATGGAGTTCCCATCTGTGTAAAGTCCGCCGGTAAGGCCTGGCGGGCATCTGGCCGCTACGGAAAATTGATCGGAAGACCGCCATTGGCCGGTAATACTCTTGCCCAGGCCATTGCCAGCCGAAAAGAAGATATTGATCATGTCAAGATCGTCAATTCCGGACTGAACAGCCTGACCCAGTTCCGGAAAGAGACCCCTCCCCAGTTTACGCAGGCCCAACTAAGAAGGGCCGTGAAGACAGCCGGTGACCTTGGCCTGAGGACTATGGTCCACGCAAATGGTAGACTCCCTGTTGAAATGGCGATTGAAGCAAGATGCCACTCCATTGAGCACGGCTTTTTTATGGGTAAAGATAACTTAAAAAAGATGGCTGAAAGGCAGATTACATGGGTACCCACCGCCTATACCATGAAAGCCTGCGAGGAGGCCATCCCCTACGGCAGAATGGAGCGGGAAGTCTCAAGAAAAAACCTTGACCACCAGCTGGGTCAGATATTTCTGGCAGGGGAGTATGGTGTTCCAATTGCCATTGGAACCGACTGCGGGGCATTGGGAGTCCACCATGGATCCGCGGTCGTTGAGGAGATAAGGCTTCTCATACACGCAGGGTTTTCTCCTGAAAAGGCTATTCAGTGTGCAACGTCCAATGGTGCGGCACTGCTTGGTCTGAAAGACGAGTTCGGCCGCTTAAGTCCCGGGATGCCTGCCACATTCGTGGCTACCAGGGGCGATCCAGGATGTCTGCCCGAGGCATTGAATACACCCAAATGTGTCTTCATACGAGGCGGAATCTGGAATTCCGGAAATAGGGAACCAAAAGACGTTAGATGGCAACTGTGAAACTGAGACCCTCACGAAGAGGTGGGACTGAGCGCAGCTTGGCTGCGGAGGAAAAAGGACTGTTTATAGATGCACACTAACTAGTGCCCGAACGAAAACTGTCCTTTTCGCCCATATCTGCGTTAGACTCAGATTTTAATCCTTGAAATACTCAATGTATTCCTGCGGTTAAAATCTTCGTCTGTAAATTCTCAAAAAGTCCTGGAATACAAAAGGGTCATGTGGGTCTCTTTTTTGAAGGCCGCAACATAAATTCTTACGCCGCACGTTCAACGCCCCCTGGCTAATTAAATACTACCTCAGTACAGGCGGAAAGGGCGGCCGCTTATTGAGAGGGCTTCCTATGGGGCTGTCCTCGGATGAATTCTACGGCAACACCGCCGTTCTATGAAATGAGGCAAAACTTTGCGGCCTTTAAAAAAGAGACCCACATGGCCCTTGGATAGGAGGATATACCCGGATTTCTTGAGGAGTTACCTTCGTCTTCCTTGATCTGAACGAAAAATCCTAGTTTTCGTTCAGACACAAACTAAGGATTAATCTAAACTCTTGAGAAGGTGAAAGTGAA
Organism: Thermodesulfobacteriota bacterium; assembly: GCA_034190285.1. GTDB lineage: Bacteria > Desulfobacterota > DSM-4660 > Desulfatiglandales > Desulfatiglandaceae > JAXHTA01. Next base: position 8,598 of record JAXHTA010000110.1, read on the forward strand.
ATGGATTCTAGAATGCATGTAAGATTAATTGAAATCAAGCAGGATTTGCCAGGATTTGACCCCTTCTTTGGCTCGTGGGTCTGTCAGGATGATCTGAATATTGTTGTTGATGTAGGGCCTGCCAGTACGGCTGGTCGGCTCATCGACTCCCTGTTATCGCTTGGACTTAGGAGGGTTGATTTCGTACTCCTTACTCACATACACATAGATCACTCGGGGGCGCTGGCCGATTTATTGGAATGTTACCCCATGGCAAAGGCGATCTGCCATGAGAAGGCTGTTGAAAACATAGTCAATCCTTCAAAGCTATGGGCCGGCAGCCTGAAAGTCCTGGGGGAGATCGCTGAGGCATATGGACCGCCCAAGCCGATCCCGACAGAGAAGTTGATCCCTCATACACAGAATCATTTAAGGGATCTTTCAGTGATAGAGACACCTGGGCACGCCCCTCACCACCTGAGCTATAGTCTTGGAAATCATCTCTTCGCCGGTGAGGCGGGCGGTAATTACTTTGTCATCGAGGGTAAGGAATACCTACGTCCGGCCACACCTCCGAGATTCATATTCGATGTCTGCCTGAAAAGTGTTGACCGTTTGCTGTCCTTGAAAGATCAGACCATGTGCTATGCCCACTACGGCGGAGCCGAGAGTTCTCATCGTCTGTTGAAGGCGTTTCGCAACCAACTGATTCGATGGAAAGACATAATCGGGGAATTAGCAGCAGGGACGGTGGCGGCTGACCCGGACTTCATAGAAGAATGCACAAACGCCTTGCTTGAAAAGGACCCAAACTTGGCGGCCTTTGATAGCATGGACACAGATACCCGGAGACGGGAAAGGACTTTCATTGGCAATGCCATCAACGGATTTGTCGGTTGGCTTCATGAAGATATGCAGGCCCTTGACCGATAAGGCTTTCACACACATCTTCTTATTGAGATATCGCGGGTGGGAAGATGTGCCAGGACTGTAGAAGAAATTATGGGAATGGTGAAAAAATGTTGAAAAGTACTTGGATAAAGGGCACGATGGGCCACGGCCAACATCTCGATTAGTAAGAATTAACCCTTTTGAAAATGAGGCGCTTTGATCAGTGTGCGTCTCTCTTTATAAACGAGCAAAGAAAGGAAATGGAAAACAACAATCAACTTGAAAGGGCGAATTTCAAGGCCCTTATAGAGGCGGACGGGCAAAAGAGGGTCCAAGACAAACTGAACATAATTGATGCCTTTTTGGATACAGAGGAGCATGTCACCCTCGAACAGATGTGCCGATTTCTGAAGGAAAAAGGTTATGATTACGATCCTGAATTTGTCAGACAAAGCATGAATCGTATGGTGGATCTCGGGTTCGGACAAAAGAAACAATTCGAAGGC
>JAXHTA010000111.1:0-9965 GCA_034190285.1 Thermodesulfobacteriota bacterium
CTTCAGTCCATCGCTTACGGTTTTGGTACCTACACACCGGACGTCGATCTTTGAATTCTGGCAGCCTTGAATTACCGATATGATCAGCTTGATCAATAACACATTGACTTCCGCCACTTTGCTCAGATTCAAAATGAACTTGTTTATCCCCGCACTTGCCATCTCTTTGATCTTAGTCTTTAAATGGCCCTCAATTTCTACCGTGATCGGTCGTGTAATCTTCTCAGGCAGGGCCAAGAATTGAATCTCTTCATCAATTGAGAAGAACTTCTTGGATAGGTCGACTTCTGCTTCCTCCTCTTTCTTGGGTTCCAGTTTCAGTAGTTTTTCTGCCCTCTCAATCAATTGTTCGCCCTTAAAAGGCTTCACTATATAATCTTTTACACCCATCTTGACGATCTTCATTACGTTGTCTTTCCCCGACTCTGCCGTGAGCATGATTACTGGAATGTCTTTCAAATCGGGTTCACACTTGAGCTTATCCAGCATCTCGATTCCATTCATGATGGGCATGGTGATGTCAAGGACGATCAAGTCGGGCTTTTCTTTGGCGGCAATAGAAAGTCCCTCAACGCCATTCTCTGCCTCGGAGAGTGAACAGTCATAAGACTTGAAGGCCTTCTTTACGATCATGCGGATAGTTTTGCTGTCATCAACGGTGAGTATCTTTAATGCCATAATTCTCCTCCAAATTGTCACTCAGTGTCATTAACCATTCCGCCCAAACCCTCACCCCTGAATAGGTCTGGGGAGTGAGCCGGTGAAAATACTGCATCTATTTTTGGAATCAGCAAGTTGGTTTCCATCCATGGCCTTTTCGCGTTCTCTGAAATCCACCTACTTGCTTGCATTCATGAACACCTCCGCAAAGGCGGTGTGTTGTTCGTGGCGAAAAGCAAAACGTGCCTGCCTTGCCCAGCCCATGGATTCAACATTGAACTTCTCTCCGCTTACAACGGATGGGATTGAGAGTTCGCACGGGAAACCTGAGTCACATAGACGCGATTTCAGGGCACCACCGATCATATTGCTCAACTCTCCAACCACGTCCTTGACCTCTTCTTCGCCTTCGATTTCCTCTAATTCCATGCCAAGAATGGCGGCGGTCATGAGCCTGGCAAATGAATCGCCCACATGTATGTTTATGTTCCCCATCGCCGTACCGGCAAAACTGACTGAACCTACAATCCTGCTCTTGCCTTCAACGATCGGAGAGTCATCATTCGATACTTCCACTTTCATGGAAAGCATGGTTTCGAACACCTCATTTATTGAATTAGAGATAATGTCCTGCAAATCCAACCCATTTATGTCATTCATAATATCTCTTCCTTTCTTCAGGGCCAAAATTCTATACTCTTGCGCAAGCCCCCTTATTCACGCGATCATTTCTAATGATATCCTGGCTATGTCCTGAAGACCTACAACCTTATCCGCGGCCCCAAGTCTAATGGCCTCTTTGGGCATGCCGAAGACAACACAGGTTTCTTCGTTTTGTGCTATTGTACCGGCACCGGCCTGCTTCATTTTTAACAATCCTTCTGCACCGTCAGCACCCATGCCTGTCATCAAAATGCCAACGGCATTCGCACCCGCATAATCAGCCATAGACTTGAAAAGGACGTCCACTGCCGGTCTCTGGTGATGTACAAGAGGACCGTTCTTTACCCGTACGAAATACCTGGCCCCGCTCCTTTTTAAAAGGATATGAAAATTTCCAGGTGCAATTAGTGCCTTCCCGTTCACAATGGAATCCCCGTCTTCGGCCTCTCTAACATCCACGGCGCAGAGACTGTCAAGCCTCTCAGCAAAAGAGGCGGTAAACTTGGCTGGCATGTGTTGAACAACTACAATCCCGGGGGAATTGCGGGGCATACCTGAAAGCACGGTCTTGATGGCCTCTGTTCCTCCGGTTGATGCCCCCAAAGCTATTACTTTGTTAGTTGTAGAGGCGAGGGCCTGCGAAGCTCTCTCCAGCCCTATGGGACCTGTCGCTGTGTCCTGTTGGGCCCTGGCCCGGACATCCGCCCTGGCTGCCGCCCTGATCTTGTCCGCTAACTGTATGCTCATATCTCCCACCGAATAGGCGGCGGAAGGTTTTGAAATGACTTCGACCGCCCCGTTGGAAAGCGCCTCCATGGCCAGTTTCCCACCCTCTTTTGTCAGGGAACTGACTATGATCACGGGAATGGGATAATGTTTCATGAGCTTTTTGAGGAAGGTCAGGCCGTCCATACGTGGCATTTCAATATCCAGGGTCACAACATCGGGCTTTAGCCTTACAATCTTGTCCCTTGCCACGTATGGATCAGGGGCCGTACCTACAACCTCTATACCCCTTTCACGGGACAACTCTTCGGTAAACACCTTTCTGACTACGGCCGAGTCATCAACAACTAAAACTCTTAATTCTTTTTTCATAGTGGGTAAATGCTGACCAACTAGAACCCCGCTTTTCGCAGATATCTTCATTGGGTTCAGATTTTATTTCACAAAATATTCCGATATATTCAAGCTCTAGAATGTTCGACAGTAAATCCTCAATAAGTCCGGAAAAATAAAAGGGCCATGTGCGTCTCTTTTTAGAAGGCCGCAAAGTTTTGTTTCATTTCAGATAACGCCGGTGCTGCCGTAAAATTCATCCGAAGACAGCCCCATAGGAGGCCCACCCAATAAACCGCCGCCCTTTCCTCCCGTACTGAGGTAGTATTTAATTATCCAGGGGGCGTTAAACGTGCGGCGCAAGAATTTATGTTGCGGCCTTTAAAAAAAGACCTATATGGCCCTTGGATAGGATGATATACCCGGACTTTTTGAGAAGTTACGTTAGCCCTCCCTGATCCATTATAAAAATCAAATTTTTTGTAACACTTTAGCCCTTTGAAACAAACGATAGCTGGTTACTCATCCGTATGGGTCTCTTTTGGCAAAGCCGCATAACAAATGATTCATAGCACGTGTCACGCCCCCTGGGCCATCTGCCTTTCAATAACACATAGAGAAGAGTATATGCGGCTCTTAGCCAAAAGAGACCCATACGGATCAAAGCGCCCTATTTTCAAAAGTCTGGATTCTTATGATTTTTGTCGGCCAAGACACCAACTACTAGTCAACCAGTCATTACCATTCTAAGGGCCAGATGATTTTCCAGTGTATTGATTGCAATGAATATCACTTCTCCTGCATCGGAGCCATGTTCCTCAAACTCACCCAAACTGACTATCTTCGGGATATCAAGGTTGAAAACTCTGCTGTTGTCATAATTGCCGAATGTACTGCCCGCAATCATGTTGATGATTTCCTTGACAGTCTCGATAACGTGATCCCGGGTGACAAGTTCTTCATCACATCCCAGAAAGCTGGCGCTGAGAGACAGGGCCAGAGAAGCAGGAATAAGAAAGACAAAATGTCCTGAAAAGGGCCCGCTAAAATTGAGTTTGCTCGCCAATATTTCGTCTTCTTCCAGGCTCCAACATCTTTCAGGATCAGTATTGCTGGCATACTCCAGGGGTAGAAAAAACATAGTCTCTAGGACCTCAGAAATCGAGGTCTTCATCGCCGTTATTAAGGCTTGCTTCTCCATCTTCCGTTTTCCCCATAATGCGGTTCAATTTTTCCCTGATCTCTTCCGGAGTGAAAGGCTTCTTGATATAGCCGGCAGCGCCCTGTTCGATAAACTCCTCCATCCTCTGCCTGCTGCTTTCCGTAGTTATCATAACAGCCGGCATGGTACGCAATAGCTCATCGTTTTTCATTTCTCCTATGAGTTCAAGGCCGTTCATATCCGGCATATTGTAGTCGGTGAGGACCAAATCAAGCCATTCATTTCTCAACAGTTTTAGTGCCTCCCGTCCTGATGAGGCCTCGAAAACCTGACCAACCGAAAAGCCGGATGCCCGGATTGCCCTTTTTATCACCGATCTCATGGGAAGAGAGTCGTCAACGATCAAAACATTGAATGCCATTTGAATTGCTCCCTGAATTCTAATAATGACGCATCAACCAACTACCAAGACATCAAGAAACATTCATGATTTCCTCAACCTGGTGCATTTTATCGGCAAAGTCAGACATGATCCCCTGCATATCTCGATCTGTAAAGCCCAGATGGTCAACCACGCCTCGATGAAACCTGTAAGCCAGTCCGTCCGAACCAACACCAATTCCCATCATCATACAAAGCATATCCGAAAGGTGAACAATGGATGTTTCAAAATCACTGTATTTTGATTCTTCAGACATATGATGGTTTCGAATAATCTCCACCATCCTGCTGCTGAACTTCCAAGTTTCTCCCACCATGGCCCCTACTTCGGCATGATCAATACCGAGAACCTCCTTTTCCGCTTCTCTGAAACTCAAACCTTGCGTTGAAACCAGCCCGTAGATACTCTCAAATGAATCACTCACATATCTGCTCAATATGACCTTGCCAATATCCTTTAATAGGGCTGCCGTGAAGATAAGATGGTTGTTCTTCGATCCTTTCTTGTCGGCTAATTCGCGGGCGATGAGAGCCGATGAGACTGAATTCCTCCAGAGTTCGCCTTCATGGAGACCGTAACCTTTCTGTTCCAGCTTCAGGTTTTTAGCACTACCCGCCAATAAAACAAGGTCAATGACCTGGGACAGACCTAAGAAGACGACCGCATGGTGGACGGACTCTATTCGCTCGGATAGGCCAAAATGAGCGGAATTGCAGATCCTTAGTAAATTAGCGGTCAGCGCCTGATCATAAAGGATAAGCTCAGATAGCTCCGACATAGGGCAATCAGGGTCATCCGCAAGAGACAAAATTCTGTTGGCCACCTGTGGAATGGGCTCTAGCCTTTTGATATCTTTTATAATTTCTCGCATCTCATTCATATCTCAATTTCCTGCTTGCCTGACGTCTTTAACCATGTCTTACCGTCCCTTATTGCCATTTTTATCGTTCTATTGACATCTCCCCCCACATCTTCGTAGTCAATCATAACTTTGTTTTTCCAGAATATCTTTCTAACTGCCATTTGATTTCTCTTACCGATATTGAAAAAGCCTCTCTGGTCAAGCACCTGGGCCCCTCCAACCACGATTACCTTCATCCTCTGCTTTTTTGCCCCCAGTTGGTATGTGGCCTTGAAAAGACAAGGAATCCCGGTATCCGCAAACATGTATGGTTTTTCTTTGGCCTTGATCGGATCTATGGTGGACTCCGGAAGCATGAAATGGAGAAGGCCACCGACCCTGGCTACCTGGTCGTAAATGGCTACCCCTATACATGAGCCAAGAGAATATGTGACGAGTATTGATTCAAGATCGTTGCTCACCTTCATGTCTGATACGCCTACAATATTATTCATGACGTTTCCAGCTCCCAAGCCGCTGAACCCTGTAGATTTCCCCTAATTTCCCTTAGCAATATCGAAGATGCCGGCCATGTCAAGAATAAGCCCCACCCTACCGTCTCCTAAGATAGCGCCTCCAGCTACACCTTTGATGTCTTTCAGACCTTCACCGAGACTTTTTATGACTACCTCTTCTTTTCCTAACAATTCATCGAGCAAGAGACCTATCTGTCCGCCCTCATGTTCCACTGCCACCACCAGGCCCTCCCATGGGTTTATGTAACCACCGTTCACACCGAAGATCCCATGCAGCCTAATCAGAGGGATGAGATTTCCCCTCGACATAATCATTTCCCCTTTACCCTCGACAGTGAAACATTGACTCTTATCAGGTCTGAATGACTCTAGAATCGCCAGGGCGGGAATGATATATCTTTCCCGCTCCACCCTGACAAGCATTCCTTCAATGATGGCTAGGGTCAGGGGCAAACTGATTACAAACGTTGAACCTTCACCCGGCCTCGAATTGATCTCCACTCGTCCCCTCAGCCTTTCAATAGCCTTTTTCACGACATCCATGCCGACGCCACGGCCCGAAATATCGGTAACTCTCTTTGCCGTGGAAAATCCGGCGTGGAAAATCAGATTGTATATCTCAGAATCTGTAAGCTTGGCCTCGTCAGTTATGAGATTTCCTGACTTGGCTCGCTCTACGATCCTCTCTCTATCCAATCCACGCCCATCATCTTCGATCTCCACTATAATATTGCCCCCCCGGTGGTAGGCCTTTAGATGTATATGGCCTCGCCTCCTCTTCCCAGCCTTTTCCCTTTCATCCGGAGGCTCAATACCGTGGTCCACTGCGTTACGAATCATATGGACCATAGGATCGTATAGTTCTTCCACAACATTCCGGTCTATTTCTGTCTCTTCACCTGACATCTCAAGCCACGCCTCTTTTCCGGAATTCTTGGTCAGGTCCCTGACCACCCTTAACATCTTCTGGAAGGTATTCCGTATGGGCACCATTCGCATGGACATGGCCGTTGTCTGTAAACTGGAGGTTATCTGGGTCAATTGTCCAAGATTTTGTAGCAGTTTCTGATCATTTCCTGCGCGAATCCACTGGTTCTGCCTCAGCATAGACTGGGCGATTACCAGTTCTCCCGTCAGATCCACTAGATTGTCGAGCTTCTTTGTATCCACCTTAACCTGTAGGTCAATCTGCCGCGCCCCGAATCTCTTTTGGTCTCTAAGTGCTGAGATCACCTCTTTGGAATCTACTCGCTTCTCCTCCAAAAGGATTTCACCGATTTTTTTGTCTGTCTCTTCCTTTTGTTTTTCCAGTCCCTCTTCCAGGTCATCGGTCGTTATTGCCCCCTTTTGAACCAAGATCTCGCCTACGCGCTTTTCTCCCATCTGATCTGCCAGAGAGTTGACCTCATCAATGCGCTCCTTCAAAGGAGTAATATCTACACCATTATCGAGCGATATGCCCTTTTCCAGCCCTGACCGCACACCCTGGATCATTTTCTTGAGCATGTCTACCGATTCAAGGATAAGGTCGATGACCGTTCCCTCTATCCTGATCTCTCCGTTCCTTGCCTTGTCCAAGAGATTCTCTGCGCTATGAGCCAATTGGTTTATCTTTTTCAGCTCGATAAAGGCTGAGACCCCTTTGATAGTATGGAATGGCCTGAAGATTGCGTTTATGGTCTCAAGGTTTCCCGGGTCCTGCTCAAGGTCCACGAGGCTAACCTCAATAGTGCCCAGCCCTTCCAGGGACTCCATCACAAAGTCACTGATTATCTCCCTGTCGTCTTCGCCAAGTTCCTCACCCATGGGTGATGTCTCAGTCTCTGCAACAACTTCAATACCTTCTCCACCATCCTCTACAACCACTTGCTCAGGCGTCGCTGTAGCCCTCTCGCCGTCTTCAGCCTCCAAGCATCTAAAACCGAGTCTCTCCAATAAATGAGATATGTCCTCCCCAAAGACAGCCTGGTTGGACAAACATCGGTAAATGGACTGTAGACAACGGACTCCTTCATCTAAGGGCCCCGCATCATCTGTCTCTCTCAACGCCAGTTTTTCAATATACCCCTTGAGCGCCGGTATCAGCGTCAAGAAAGAAGAGTGATTAATCCCCCGGGAGTTCTCCTCAAGCTCCTCAACAAGCTTGAGAATATTGCCAAGCGCAGAGATATCGTCTGCCTCCAAGGTGACCACTTCCAGGGCGATCGCTTCGATGTTCTTGTTTATTTCAGCCAGGTTAGACATCGTGTTTACTCTCTTTATTGTTGGATTGCCTGACCTCCTGCATTTCCGTCAACCGGTAGCCGCACCGTGAAAGTGGTTCCATTGCCCACAGTGCTCTCCACATCGATTAGACCGCTATGCTTTCTTACGATATTATATGCAACATTCAGGCCTAGGCCTGTTCCCTTCCCAACTTCTTTTGTAGTGAAAAACGGGTCAAATATCCTTCTGATGTTCTCTTTGGGAATTCCTACCCCCGTGTCACTTATCTCTATCTCCACGAAGCTGTCTACGGCCCTTGTCACGATCCTGATCTCCCCCTTTTCCTCTATGGCCTGGGCCGCATTAACCATCAGGTTCATAAATACCTGATTGAGCTGTTGAGGATGGCATGAAACTTCGGGCAGATCTTCGTATTCTTTTGTGACTGAGGCCTTGTATTTGATTTCATTCCACACAATGTTCAACGTAGAATCCAGGTTATGATTGAGATCCACATACTTAAGTCCTTCCTCACCCGGATGAGCAAAGTCCTTCAGGTCGAGCACGATCTTTTGGATACGTTCGCTTCCTTCCTGGCACTCTTTGATCAAATTGGGGCTGTCATCTAGAACAAAATCAATTTCGATTTCCTTTTCAAGTTTTTCGATACGATCCAGTTTCTCTGAAACCGAGGCCCGCCCTTCTTCTGTGATCATTGCCTCCCTTAACCCCGACATCAAAGCCCTGTATTGGCCAATCAAAGTTCTCGTATCACTGTCGAAACCAGCCATGATATTTAAATTACTATTGATGTAGCCGACGGGATTATTGATCTCGTGCGCAACGCCGGCAGCTAGTTGGCCAATGGATGCCATCTTTTCTGACTGCAGAAGCTGGGATTGAGTATTTTGAAGATCATGCAGGGTCTTTTCCAACTCGGCAGTCCTTTGTTCGACCATCTCTTCGAGATTTTGGCTGTAGTTCTTTACTTGTTCCTCTGTTCTCTTGCGCTCCGTGATGTCCTGTACAATGGCCAGCGTTCCAATCATAACACCGGTCTCATCTTTAAGTTGCGAGATACTCAATAGGCCAGGGAAGACATCTCCATTCTTTCTCCTAAGAGCCACCTCTCCATCAAAGCTCCCGCGTTCAAGGATTACCTTTGTTGCGCTTTCCAGGACCTCTGACCTGGAGGAGTCTCCTGGAAGCATTTGAGTGATATTCATTTTGCCAACAATTTCATCTTCGGTGTAGCCCATCATCAGCTCGGCCCCCTTGTTCCAGGAGGTTACCTTTCCCGCAAGATCGGCTGTACTGATGTAGAAGCCTGTGGCCGAGTTGATAATAGCATTAAGGCGATTATTGGAGCGGATGATCTCGGCCTCAGCCAGCTTGCGTCTCTGAATCTCACCGACGGCCCTATCGCGCATGGCTTTACAGTCCTGGATACGATACGTCAGGTCTGTGACGTCCTGGATAGCAAGCAGGGCATAGTGTTGTTCGCCGTCCGGTGAGGGGGTGGCAATTGCTGTAGTGTGTTGAACTCGCAACTTGCCGTCTGGTAAGGGTGCGGGAATGACGTATTTATGCAGTAGTGAGGAAAAGACTGTTGGTGGTCCTCCTTCAAATATAATATTTATACGATCAGTGTATTTCGAATTTTTTAGGTGAGTGAACCGAGCAGTTAGATCTGTACCCACGATGACGCCTCTGGGAACGCCTGTCCAGTGCTCTAGCTGGCTATTCCAGAAAAGAACGTTAAAATCCTGCCGTAGGAGACAAACACCAAGAGGGACGTTATCGAAAAGATCATATTCACTTGCGGCCATTTCAAATTCGTTCATGTGTGCTCTCCTGAGTCTGAATTGAAGGAGTCGATGGCGGCCAATAAGACGTCGAAAGAACCTACCTCGAAAAGAAGGACGATATCCCCTTCAACCTGGATTTCCCTGACCATGAAACGTGTCCTGACCAACAAGACCGTATCATCAGGGGCGGAATCATTCGGGGATAATAGATTCTCAACAGTACCCTCTGAATACTTGGTCAATGAATAACTTATGCGCTTCCTGAACACATTGCCGATGGAACCCATTACTCCGTTTATTATAATATTACCGACTTCGTTAAGTGTTTCTGCTTTAACTGGATCAAGATCGCCCCCCACCCACCCTTTTTCATCGGTTAGAACGGCCAGGAGCCTTGAGGCGCTTTCAGCGGAAAGGATCAGTCCGGCAGTTCCGGAAAAGAATCCACTGAAATGAAGTCCTATAGAGGCAAGTGGATCCCGGCCAAGTCTTTTCAGTTCCCGTTTGGCCGCCAGAGTAGAGGTCACAATGATGGAAGGGACCTGCAGATAGACCCGGGCGCTGACCATCTCATTCAACATACTGGCTG
>JAXHTA010000112.1:0-9928 GCA_034190285.1 Thermodesulfobacteriota bacterium
GGCCGTTGTCTGATCTTTCTTCCCCAGGAAACACCGATAAACGTAGTGATAACCGTGGTAAAATAGAAGAATACACTAAACAGGACAAAGGCCGGTCTTAACAAAGGCAACAAACAACGAGGTGGGAGCCATCAGAGGATAGGTCTACTCACTATGCTCCGTGGCCGGTTGAAGTGACCATCGGGGGTGGAAGAATAGATGGCTATTCTGAGCATGGTCAACGCATATTCTTGCTAAAAGGGGAGTGCCGAACCGATATAAAACAGGCTCTCTTATCCGGTCAAATAATATCTGGCAATCAATGTGAATATCTTATTCTTAAATGGTCCCTTTAAGGAGGGGTTTTCTCGAACATCTCGAAGTCCGGCTGTCACTAAAGGGGGGACCCTTTATTACCCTATATGGCTGGCATACGCGGCAGGTGTCGCTGAGGCCGCAGGGCATGAAATACGTTTAATCGATGCGCCGGCTGAGAGACTCGATATGGAGGGCGTGTTTTCGCGGGTGGATCTTTTTTCACCAGACCTGGCTGTCATTGACACCAGCACGCCAAGCATTTATAACGATGCCAAGACGGCAGGAAAGATTAAAACTCTCTTTCCCGATGCCTTTACTGTCCTGGTTGGCACACACCCCTCAGCCCTTCCGGAGGAAACACTTAAGAACAATCGCAGCCTGGATGCAGTAGCTGTTGCCGAATACGAATACACCGTCCGTGATTTGGCCCATGCCATGGAAAGAAGGTGTCCTCTGGAAACCGTCGATGGCTTGATCTTCAGGAAAAACGGTCATATCGTCCGTAATAGAGAGCGGGAAAAGATCAGGGATCTCGACGAGATTCCCTTTGTCTCTTCAGTGTACAAGAAACACCTCAACATAAGAGAATACTTCTTCGCGGCGGCTAATTACCCAATGGTCATGATTATGACCGGCCGGGGCTGCCCGTACAAATGCTTCTTCTGCGTATACCCGCAGGTCTTTCATGGAAGAAGGTACAGGACGCGATCACCGGGGAATGTAGTTGATGAATTCGAGTGCATTGTCAAGGACTTTCCTGGGGTCAAGGAGATTGGGATTGAAGACGATTGTTTTACGGCTAACCGCAACCATGTCAGAAAGATATGTGAATTGCTCATAAGGCGAAATGTTAAGATTAAGTGGTACTGTAATGTTCGTGGAGATGTTGATTACGGGCTTTTGAAACTTATGAAAAGGGCAGGCTGCAGGCTTGTGACTGTTGGTTTTGAAAGCAGCAGCCAGGAAGTTTTAGATGCCATGGGAAAAGGCGAAAATGCGGAGAGGTATTACCGATTTACCAGAGACGCAAAAAGAGCAGGAATATTGGTCCACGGATGTATTATGGTGGGAAATCCAGGGGATACTCGCCAAACCTTGGCGGCAAGTTATGAATTCGCAAAAAAAATCAACTGTGACAGCATGCAGTTTTATCCCCTTTATGTGTATCCTGGAACCGAGGCCTATGATTGGGCCAGGCGGAAGGGTTATCTAAAGACTGAAGATTTTTCGCAATGGCTTACGAGGGACGGGCTGCATAACTGTGTCCTGAATACGCCGGAACTTTCTTCTGAGGATATGGTTTACCTGTGTGATTACTACCTCAAAAAATATCACATGCGTCCCAAGTATGTACTTGGGAAATTATTGCAGGCGATGCGGAATCCCTCTGAAGGATATCGGTCGATCAAATCGGCACGGGTATTTTTCTCCAAGTTCTGTTCAGGAAAACTGGGCAAAGGCCGTGGACGGTGAATATCTCTGTAATTATACCTTGTTTGAATGAAGAGGCCAATATCGAGCCGTGCCTTAATGCCTTGCTCAAGCAGACCTATCCTGGTGGGAGGTACGAGATTATCGTTGTGGACGGCGGCTCGATGGATCGGACACAGGCCGTGGTCAGGGATATTGAAAAGGCACATGAAAATGTTCGATTAATACTGGAGTTTAAAAAAGGTACGGCAGCAGGAAGAAACACAGGTGTAAAGGCATCTCGTTATGATCATGTGGCATTTATCGATGCGGACTGCGAGGCGCCTCGGGACTGGCTGACTACCCTGGTTCATCACTATGGAGAAGCGCGCAAGAAGGACCGAAAGGTTGCTGCAGTCGGTGGAGGCAACATCCCGCCTGAGAATTCGGATGAAATTATAAGGGCCATTGCAATCGCCCTGGATTCTTATCCAGGCAGCTTCGGTAGCGTTCAGGGACGGCGGTTCAAAAAAATGTTTCCCGTAGCTAGCCTGGCTAATCTGAACGCCCTTTATGATAAAAAAGCGGTTATAGATGTTGGCCGTTATGATGAATCTCTGGGTAGTGAAGCAGAAGACGCGGATCTCAATTTCCGGCTGCATTCTGCCGGTTACAGATTGATTTATGTCCCTGATTCCTTTGTTTGGCATAAGATGCGTGCGACATTAAGGGCTTGGTATGCAAACATGTTTCGCTACGGTAAGGGCAGGGCCAGGCTTCTCAAACGATATCCTCAAATGTGGAGCGTTAGTTATTGTCTGCCTATTATATTTCTTATCGGCATCTCATCCGTAGTTTTCGCCCCTATCCTGGAATTGTTTTTGCTTCCGCTATTCTATTTCCCCTTCATTTTTGTTTGTTCTCTTTTTCAATGCTTGAGGAACAAACGGCCAGCCCTGACATTTCATGTGATGTTTGTCTATGTGATACAGCATTTTGGATACGCCATTGGGGAGGTTTACGGCCTGCTTAATCCTAATGTAAGGTAAATCAACCGCGGACACCCCGGCTATTTTATGGAGCATAAGGTTGTTTGCAGTTCACAAACGGTAACAGTTCAACTCTGCAATAGTCTGCGTGTGTCTGCGGTTGAAATGAATCTACCGAATACATTTTCAGGTCGGGCATGATAAAGAAACATGATGAGGAATTATATCAGATCTGGGACAAGCGATGGCAAGGCTCTGAACAAGCTGAACGCTTGACGCCTTTAGGTCGATTGATGTTTCGGGCCAAGAAGAAAGCCCTGGCAAGAACGATTTCAGGCCTAAAGGTTAAAACAGTAATAGAAGTAGGATGTGGACTTGGACACACCCTTGAGTTTTATTATAGAGGTGACTTTAATTGTATAGGGATTGATATTTCCCCCCATGCAGTTGCAGTGTGCAAGAATAAGGGATTACCTGCTATTCTGCAAAACCTGGAAGACGTAATAGAACAATATGATCTTGTTTCAAGTGATGGGATGCTGGAGCATTTCCTGGATTTTGCACCGTATGCCAGGCATTTGATGCGAATTAGCCGTCAGTATGTGCTTTTGATTCAGCCAAACCACGATTCTTTTTTCGGCAAGACACTCGCCTATCTGGCCGAATTGCTGAAAAGCAGTGAAAATGTCTTTGAATACAATTACCGAATTAAGGATTTTGTAGATGTATTTCATAGAAATGGGTTCGAAGCTAAGCAAAATTATCCAATATTCTTTGATGTATTCAGGATCTTGTTGTTTGAGAAAGGGGGAGGTGTTTCAGCAGCGCCTACCCCTCAAGACTAAACGGAACCATTGTCAGTTGACAGTTATCGGTTCACGGTTGAAAAGACATAAGGCGGATGGGAATTAATTCAAGAGTTGCAATCAATATCCAAATGCTTCAATCGTTGCATAGTTCATTGAAAAAGCCGTAAACTGTGAACCGACAACCGTGAACGGCTACAACTAAGGCATTAGGGATGAATCCGGTGTGTTATGATACCAGAAGAAACAATCGTTATCATACCTGCATACAATGAAGAAAAGTTGATTTTCAAGGTAGTTACATCAGTCAAGAAAGAGCATCCTGATATTGATATAGTAGTAATTAACGATGGGTCTGAAGATGATACCGCAAAATTGGCAGCCCAGGCAGGGGCGGTGGTGCTAAGCCATCCATTTAATATGGGGTATGGCAGTGCTATTCAGACGGGATACAAGTATGCACTCCGTCATGATTATAGGTACCTTGTCCAAATAGATGGGGATGGCCAGCATGATACAAGGGATATAGGGACGCTTTTGGAGTATTTAGTAAATGGCCCATATGAAGTGATCCTTGGCTCCAGATTTCTGGCTGACAACAGATACAGATCCTCTGTATTTCGATATGCCGGGACGATCTTTTTCAGGTGCCTTTTGCGCATTTTTTTAAGGGAGAGAGTTACTGACCCAACGTCCGGGTTCCAGGCAATGAATCAAAGAGTATTACGGATTTTTGCTGCTGATTCTTTTCCCTGTGACTATCCCGATGCAGATGTCATAATTCTGCTTTCTAGATCAGGAATTAAAATGAAAGAGGTGCCGGTCAGGATGAACGTCAACTCTGAGGGAAAGTCCATGCACGGTAATCCATTAAAGGTTATCTATTATCTTTTTAAAATGGTTTTATCCATGACGCTCACGACATTAAGAAAATATTAATCGGACAGTAATATCTCAATGAGCACGTGTGCATCACAATTTCGCTCACCCCAATATATCGAGAAGATACGTCAAAAAAACCTTTAGTTAGGATATCAGTAATATGACGATAAGACAAAAGATAGTTGCCATATTGATAGCCGTGGCGATCTTTACAATAATAATAGAGCTTGTGCGCCGCAGGAGACTGAGGGAGGAATATTCCTGGCTCTGGTTGGTGACTGGGTTTATCATTATTCTCATGACCGTAAAGTATGAGCTGCTGCTTGGGATTACGAATCTTATCGGGGCAGTTCTCCCTGTGTCAACGCTCTTTTTCTTCTCTATTATATTTCTGATTTTGCTGTGCCTCCAGTTTTCAGTACGAATCAGCCGGCTGACAGACCGGCTCAAAAATGTGACCCAGGAATTGACGATACTGAAGGCTGAGATGGATGAAATAAAAAGCACTATGGCTAAGTGACCGGATAGGGCTATAGAAATTCATGCGGATATGCCATCTGTCGCATAGTGTGCGAAAATTGATATGAATTCCTTCTTGTCATTGCTATACAAACTTGTGTGCCTTGTCGGCCCGGTTTTCCTGGAATTATCCTTTTTGATTTGTACTGGCTTGTGTTTATCATTAGCTCTAAATATGAGGTATAGTGATAAGCTAGAGCTGACAACGGTTTCATTGATAGGCGGATATTTTGTTGCATATGTTGTCACCTTATTGATGGGACTTTGCGGCCTCTTGTATTCAGCCTTAGTCATTCCTGTTTCAGTTATTAGTGTGCCGGCAAATGTATATTTATGGAAGAGGCGGGTATTGAATAGGCTGATTATTGAGCCTGCTCAATCAACTGAGGATCAGATCCGGCGAGCCGGATGGACATCCGCCTACAAGGTTATTTATGGAATTATAACTGCCGTTGTCCTGATAGTACTGATAAAGGGATATCTGTTTATCGTGTTATCTCAGTATGTTGAACCAGAGAGTCTTCGGCATGGACGGCTGTTTAGAGTCCCGGCTCTGTATCATAAGCACGTGGTTATGGAGGATGACAGTATTTACTGGATTTCCCAGACCGTACCTGTTATCGACCAGTTTCTTTATCTTCTGGGCGGGCTGGAGCTGGTTAAACTAAACAGGTTATTTGTTGTATTTGTCATTTGGGCATTCTGCAGCCTGTTTTCAAGAAAATACTTGCAAAGGGATGTTTCCCCTATCGTAATGCTCGTCTTGTTGACGAGTCAGGTCTCAAAGTATCTTGTATTCAGTTCAGTACTTAAGCCGCATTTATTTTCAGCCGGGTTCGGCCTATGCGCCATGTGGCTGCATCTTAAAGTAATTGAAAGCGGATATGACAATAGGCGGGTCCTGTTCGGCGGACTTATTCTGGGCCTGAGTTCTTCGGTGATTCCTCAGTCCGGCATCTTATTCTTGTTTTGCATGCTGTATTTTGGTTGGGATCTTTATAGACTATCGGGAGACCAGAGCAACCCGGATGCATCTATGGCCAAGGCGAATGTGCAGAAAATCCTTCTCTGCTATGCGCTGCCGGCATTACTTCTTGCGGCGATTTGGCCGTTGCGGTCCTTTATTCTTAAAGGGTCGTTTTTGTACCCTTATAGTGAAATGTTATCATTGTATTCTGGTTCGGAATCAAGAGGAATTTGTTATTTTCTGAAACGGCTGCTTTTCCTGTCGGCTCCACATAATATTTTTGGAGACCAGGGCATTCAGGCCTTCGGACCGTTTATCGGTTTGGGCGGCGTTCTGGTTTTGGCGAGGGGTATCACCGATAGAAAAAACAGATTTTATGGTTATATTTTTTGGCTTTTTGTTCTGTCGCTGATTATAACTTACCAAATTCCCCCGTTCAGGCCTCGATATTTATATCTCTGGATCGTCCTGTCGGCATTTATGTGCGGGCACCATTTCGTCGTTTTGCTTGAGCTGCTTACGAAAAAATCAACCGCTCTTTGTCTGGGTGTCGCCGTATCTGTTTTTGTTGGATTTTGGGCGCTGAAAACCCAATATTTCGGGAGCTACTATGACGAGGACTATAAAAAGTACTTGCGGCGGGACCGGATCCCGGCGCAGCTTTCTGTTGATGCAATTGATTTTATTAATGAAGTAATAAGGCGCGCCCCGGATTCTGTCTGGCTCTATCCTTTTTTGCCTACCGACTATTACGTGAATAGCAATAACATAAAAAAAGTATACTGGCCTCCTATTACGAGGTTCGGTGAAAATGTATTGTCAGTCAAGAATGGTGCGGAGCTCTATGAGCTTCTAAAAGAGGAGGGTATTGATTATCTTATCTTTAACGGCTACTGGTCAATCCTTTATGTAGAGACTCTGGAGCACATGGCATTTGCCGGAAAGAGGGGAAATGCCGGGCAGGAATATCTTCGAAATCTTTCATTTTATAGAACTGATGACACCGGCGATTTGGCTTCGTATGACGAAAGGTATCTGGAGTTGATTTACACGTCAAAGCCAAATTCGATCTGGTTGGATAAGGGTTACTGGCCATATGTAACTTATGTGTTCAAGCTGAGGGATAGGCCAAAGATTAGTATATTATCTCATTGAAACATATACATTTGTCATAAGGAAAAATGACAAATGGCAAAACTCAAAGTTCAAATCCAAATTGCCAAATGACAAAAAAATAGTGACCGGTAAGTAGTGTTTTGTGCGTTGACCATTGATACTTTGATATTTTAAAGTTATTCGTATATAGCAGCCGAACTAAACTTGGACCTAACCATTACCAGCGCCTCTGGCGTTGTTGTTTCTTGAAATGTCATTATGTCTTTGTTGAAAGAAGTCAAGGATTTCTGGGAAAAGCATCCGCTTCTTTCGTATGAATTGGATGTTGAGCCTGGAACCAAGGAGTTCTTTGCCGCTTACAACCCCATCCGTGACGACGTTGAGAAGTTCTGTTCTCACTTGTTCGAATTTGGAGGTTGCGGGCGTTCAAGAATTCTGGACGTGGGCTGCGGAAACGGCTGGCTCCTGTGGAATTATGCGAGGCGGGGTGCACAGACAACGGGTCTTGATTTGACAAAAAAGGGTATTGAGATTTGCCGGAAGCGATTTGAATATGAGGGTCTGTCAGGGGATTTTCTTTGCGGCAACGCCGAAGAACTGCCCTTCGGGGATGGATCGTTTGATATGGTGACGTCCTTAGGCGTTATTCACCACACTCCTGAGACTGAAAAATGCGCCCGTGAGATTATCCGCGTTACCCGGCCCGGGGGAAAAGTGGTTGTTTGCATCTATTTCAGGAATATCCTCCTAAGAAACTGGTCATTTCCCCTAATAAGATCGGTTATGAGGGTATTGGGAATGGACAACTCCCGGCACGATCCTCAAGGGATAAGAGATAGGGCGAAGGGCTCGCCCGAAGAATTGGTGAGAAGCTATGACGGGCCTGACAATCCTCTGGGAAAGGTTTTTTCGCGGTCCGAGGCGATGAAGATGTTCGAGGGATTAGTCGGTTTGAGAACCGAAGTCCACTACTTTCCCAAGAGATTTATCCCGGCATTACACTCAATTCATTTTCCACTTCTTGTTGAGAAAATCCTGGATCGGCATTTTGGAATTATGCTTTATATTATTGGAAATAAAGGCAAATGAGAGGTTAACTGAAATAGACTATAATTTGATTCTTTATGCAAACCAATGGGAAAAAAGATGATGAAAGACCGTATCTTCTATCTGATCATGTTCACCATTCCGTTGGGTGTGCTTGTTGCGTGTTTTTTTGTTTACATGAGGGCTAAATCACCTGACGCCCCATATGCCACCTTTGAAAAAAAGCTGTTCAGATCAATTGAAGACGATACTGTCGATAAACAGGCATACGTTAATAACTGGAAGGATGTAAGCACTTTCCAGCCGGTACCCTTTACTGTTCTCCATTACAAGCCAAATATCCGTGGTCACGCTGTTAACACCAATGACATTGGTTATAGAGGAACCTTGGGTTATTTTGAAATGGTGGAATTATCAAAGAACATTCACAGTGAAGGTGGTAAGGTCGTTGTATTTACAGGTGGCTCTGCTGCATTTGGTGCATATTCAAGAAGTGATGAGGATTGCATCGTAGGATATTTGAATCGGCTGGCAGAAGGCGCCAAGGTCAAGGTGGCGGTATTCAATTTCGCGATGGGGCTATATACGTCTGATCAGGAATTGGTGGCTTTGGCTATTTGGGCTGCGGATCTCAATCCGGATTTACTGATTGTAATGGACGGATACAACGACGCACTGCGGATAACAAACGAGGAATATACCTTGGGCGCAAAAATACCTTATGCATATGGGGAGCTCAGAGCGTCTCTCGGGCAGTTCACTGACTTTCCATCTTCCGGTTTTTTTGCTCGACGGTATGACGTGAGTGCGGATCAGGCGCAATTAGGAGAAGTCCTTAGGGTTTATGGCTCCAATTTGAACAGAATGTGTCACTTCATGGCAGGCTATGGAAATAAGACAATCCTTTCCGTCCAGCCTGTAAGAGGTTACAGAAATTCATGTAGTGAAAGTGTAGAATATGCCAAGAGGATCCATAATATTTATGGCAGCTTTGTCCGTAAAGCGCGAGAAGTTGCGGAACAATGCTCGGCAGAATTTGTCGATCTGACCAGAGTATTTGAAGGAACCGATGACGCTAGCATATTTTTCACAGACAGTGTGCACATGAATTCAGAGGGGCAAAAAGAAGTTGCGCTGACCCTTTTTCCGGTTATGATGAATGAGTTGGGACTGCCGATCTCTCTAAGAAATTATCAATTCTAGCCTCGGCCTTACAAATAACCCTGTGTTTCACCAAGTCACCGGCATGCAAAACGATCTTGCACCTAAGTCCGGAGTCGGCTTCACATAGCGAGAGACCAACAATACGTAGCGAAAGATGAATTCCAGGACGTATATGATCATGCAGGATGCACCCGTGCTACCATTCGTCGTTTCATCAAGTACTTGGCGGCCTTTGAGCAAGTTAAGCGAAAGAAAGGTAACGCGGAACTTGTGAACTACTGATAATAATAAGAATTAACTGGAAAAAATGGGCCTTGAACGAATTACCCTTATTACCCCTCCCTCCATCGATGTATTGATGTATGGCGACTTGAAATTTGAGGGTGTTGACAGTGTGACTCCACCCCTGAATTTGCTTTCATTGGCCGCCTACATAAGTCAGTCCGGATTCACTACGCGCATTGTGGACGGCTATGCAAACCGCTACAGCACAAGGGAACTCTTGAAGCAAGTAGCTGAATCCAGGCCGGATGTTGTGGGTATAACCTGCACTACGCCACTGTTTTTGAGCGCTCTTGAAGTTGCTCAGGCGATCAAGAAAAGTCTTCCGGACATCAAGATCATTGTTGGCGGGCCGCATATCACCGCTCTTCCGGAGGACTCCCTGACCCATGAATGTTTTGATGTCGGCGTTATCGGCGAGGGCGAGATTACTCTGCGATGTGTTTTGA
>JAXHTA010000113.1:0-9921 GCA_034190285.1 Thermodesulfobacteriota bacterium
CGGATATCTCGTTAAGCAAATGGACTGCATCGACCCATTCGCTTTGGGCCTTTAGTCGGTCGGCCTCTGAATACTTTTTTCTTATCAGATTATATTGGGTCTTGGCCTTTTCATTATAGGATCTTGCGTCCTGGTTGTTTGCGTTGTAGTGGAGAGCCTTGGTGAAAAGCTCTGAAGCAGTCCTATACTTTTTGTTTTCGAAGGCCTGAATTCCTTTTTCTGTGGCAGCGCTGGAAATAAGACGCCCTAACTGGTTTAGTTTCGCCTGAGCGATTTTATCATTTGGCCGCAGTCTTACAGCCTCTTCATAGTATTTATACGCGCTTTCGTAGTCACCCCGCTGCTCCAAGGTCGAGCCAGTATGCAGAGCATCTTTGTATGCCTTAGGCGCGCAACCGGTAGCCAACCACACCCCGAAGGCTAGGATCGGGAATAGCAAAAGAAGTCTATGCATGTCATTCTCCTCATTCATGCTGGAAAAACCGCCCTTGATGTAAAGATATGCGCCTTTTCTAAGGGGGAAGGTTCTTGTATGATGAATTGGTACACTACAACCTTCGCTCAATCAGTGTGTCAATAATTCGGGTTCTTGGATAGGTAGACCGAGTCGCGGGAGGAACCGCTACGTCTTGGGTTTTGTTCCGCCCCCATCTGTCTTGCATATTGAGAGACATTGGAATTAATGAATAACCATAATTCCTCAACGCTAACCAGGCCGTCGGAATCAGCATCAGCCTGGCCTGAAAGTCCTTTGATAAGGAAATAGGAAAACACGCCGTTTTTCAACCGAGGGGATTCTATGCTTTTTTGATTTGCCTGGCTTGAGGTAATGATAAGGATATCTTTGCCACTGCCGAGATAGCTTTCCAGGCCCCGGATTGCCCTCGGCCTGTTAACCATGCCGGAGCTAAAGCACGCATCCACAAAAAAGATAACAGTATTGGCCTTTATACTGCTTATTTTGGTCGCCAGTGTCAGATTCGAAAAAGCTGTAGATTTGATTCTGTTGCCCTCCTGATCCCCGACTACAGTGTCATAGGTCAGCCAATATGTATCCGTACCGCTGGGATATGTAAAGCCGTGACCGGCGTAAAACACAAACAATAAATCTTCCTTTCTTTCAGCCTTTGACACTATATCGTCAAACTTAAACTTAATATTTTTTTCAGTGGCGTCTCGATTTAGCAGGATAGTAACATTTCTTCGGTCAAACATTCCAGTGCGGGAATCAGTAAGGACCTTATACAGCTGCCTGGCATCCCTTTCCGCATACCGCAAAGGATTGATCCGCGGATCCCTATAATTCCCGATGGCGATGATCAAGGCGTAATTTGTGCCTTTTCTCTCTTTCGCGGATTCGTCGGGGCAACTGAACCCCCATTGCAGACCGTCTTCGAACAGCTTGGTAAGACGCAGGTATGTAAGATTTTCCAGCTCTCTTGGGGTGGTTATATCCCTTGATTTACAGAAATTGCTCTGGGCAATATCGAATTGGCCTAACTTGAAAAATGTATATGCCATATTGATGTATAAATCAGCTGATTCACCGCTGAGTGAGCCAAACATGGCAATTTTCTTGGCATTATCGTAACGACCCATTGCATTCAGGCAATACACCATATCCGAATAAATCTCAGGTTCCTTTGCATCAGATACGATTGCCTTTTTGAGGTCACTCTTCTCCTTTAGCAGCAGGTAAGCCTTTTCATAATTCTCAAATGCTGCTTCCGTTTTCCCAAGAGCTTTTTGGCAATCCGCCAAATAGACATATGCTGAGGTATACTTGGGATAACTCTCTATTATACGCTGAAAAGATAGTCCTGCCGATTCATAATCATCGCTCCAATAAAAGCCCATAGCAGTGCGGTATTCTGCAAGCAATTCATCAGAATGCCCCAAAATCAGCTTGCCCAGGTCCTTCTCCGCACAGGTCGAAAAGGGCCACTGTAAGCCAATCATAAAGAAAAAGACCCAGGTTAATCGTATGATTCGAATCATAGTATCCTCTTTAGACCTTTTTGCTTCACCCAACGAAGGCAGGAAAGATATTTCTCTGTTATGGCCTAATGCTATTATTCAGAGAGTTTTATTACTTCAACTCGCCGATTCCTAGCGCTGTACGGATTGTTATTGTCAGCAAGACGTTCATAGCCGTAACCAGTGGTGAGAATACGATCAGGTAATATATCGAACTTGCTCACCAGGTATTCTTTTACGCTTTGAGACCGTTTGATAGACAGCTCCCTGTTGTAGTCCTCCGGGCCGGACATATCTGTATGACCTTCCAGGCTAATACGTAGAGACTTATCTTCAACCAGGATCTTCCCCAATTGATCCAAATGATCCTGCATATCACCCGTCAGTTCAAATGAATTGTGCATGAAATTGACTTTAATATTCAAACCGCTGCCTGTCGAACCCTGTGAGGCTGGCCTCAAGGCCCTGAATGCCGCCACATTGAACTCCCGGCTGCTCTCCAACCTGGCCAGCTCTGATTGGATAGCCTTTGACCCTTTGCCTTTTTTCACGGCGAGTGCTTTCCGGTAATAGTGCTCTGCAAGATCTTTGAACCTGGCCTGGTTTTCATGGTTGATATCAGCAGCATACCAATTTTTGTAATATTCGGCTATTCGAAGACAGAAATCCGAGTTGTCTGGGCACTGCTCCAAGGCCATGCGGAAATATTCTTCAGTCATCTCATCAGGCGATTTCGCTAGTGTTTGCTCAAGCATTTCTCTTCCGTCTTCACAATCCCCTGCAAATGAAAGGTTAACAATGCAAAACGCCATACTAACTGCCAAGAAAAATGGTCTGACAAATTTTATCATAATAATCTCCTCCGTTGAATCATTTGTTGGAAACATCGCCGGTTGGTGATATTTCCGAACAATTGCGAACGGTCTATAGTATATTTTGTTCTAATAGGTCTTTATAAACATGCTCCTTGCCAGCCATTTGTCATGAGATTCGTTGCTCAGGCTGCTAAGTAAGCGCTCACAGAAGGCCACGGCGTTGTCCGGACCGAATGAAGTATATGACCATTGGAAAAACGGTTCATCTTGACTAAAACTATAGGTAAATGAAGGCAGATCTCTGCCATCATCAAGCGTAGCTGCCGAAACCAGTTCACTTTGACCGAGACGATAATCGAATGAAGGCAGCAGCCTGTTGTCATCAAAGAGTATTGCCAAAAGCAGTTCATTGCCTGTCGGGGGAGAGACCTCAATATTACCCGAGCACTGCGTTTCACCGGCCTTTAACAAATTGCGTTCCTTCCCAAGCCGCGGAAAAAGGAGATAAATTCCATCAAGGTTTACATTGTACAACATGCAATATGTTTGTTTGCTGGAACTTACACACGCATTCATAATGTCACCAACTTGAAACATCCTGCCGCTCTTACCGGAGAGCTCTAATTCAATACTGCTTTCATCGTGAACGGGATTCAATAGCTGCAGAGCCCGGAGAGCATTGAAACACCAATCCCTGTTTATAACGGCCTCGAGCCTAGAGAAGAACGGTTGCCAATTGTCGACAGTCAGCACTTCCCGGTTGGAATCCACCATTTCATTCCCATATGTGTTATTACGGACTACCAACTTGTTTCCTTGGCCGTATTCAACTAGAGTCAATAGCAGGTCACAAACACCGGTTTGGCTCTTTGCAGCAAACGGTATGCGATCGAGGAAGGCGTTGATCCTGGATTCGAGGTCGGGATTCGAATTCGCCTCATTCTTGAACCCGACTTTCAAGGTGAGCCAGTGTTTGATTTCGTTTTCCGTGATATCGCCCGTATGGCGTTCAAAAGCCGTCAGCAACTCATCATTCCTTGCCTTGATAGAGCGCAGCTTGGGACTGTATGGCGTGAAGGCACGATGACTGTCAGGAGTGGATACCTCCTCATCCTTTTTGAAAAACTGACCCGGGATGTCGCTGTAGATAATGATACCTAATAGTGTCAGGACAACCAGAATTGAGGCTCCGCCAAGAATAACCCTGCCGGTAAGAGCCCTTGATCCATTCGCAGGCCCTTCATCATCATCTCCGTCATCCAACAGGACCCGATAAAGTTCGAGAGGGGCGGATTTACCCTTGGCCGGTTCCTTGCCATAATAGCAGCAGACAATGTCATCAATGTCCCTGACGGCCTCATAAACGGATTTGGAGACAAGTATCTGTCCCGGTTTTGCCTTTGGTTCAATCCGTGCTGCCACATTGACTGCGTCCCCGAAAAGGTCCTTTCCATCACGGAGGGCTGTTCCCCTGTTTATGCCGATACGGACGCGAATTTTTCTATTTTCATTATGTTCTTTGAGATTCGCCAAGGCGTCTTGAATCTCTATCGCCGCCCTGACGGCATCCGGCGGGCTGCCGAAGGAGGCCATGATCGAATCACCAATGGTCTTGATAATTAGGCCCCTGTATTTGGCTATTAGGGGAAAAGCAACTCTGTTGTGCTTTTGAAGCATGGCCTTGGCATCGATATCGCCATAGGTCTCAACAAAGGCAGTGTAGTTAACTATGTCCGTGAATAGGATGGTGACATCCTCACCGAATTGCTCACCGATCTTCTCATCGAGCTTTTCGCGCTCTCGAAGCAAATCCTCTATGTTCAGGGAGCAACAAACGGAAAGCCCTCTTGACGCAACTTTCTGTATTCCGTTCATGGACAAAGCAAGACACCTTTTATTCCCCTTAGTTTATAAGAGAACCGGCTGTTATGTCAAAGGAAAAGGAGAACGTCTGATGCTCACAGCTCCACTAATTCAATATCTCCCCAGGCGGCCATTCTGTCTTCTGCAATGACAAGGCCACCGCGGATTCCCTCGATATTATCTGCCCAAAGGCCGACCCTTTCAAGGTCGGCCTTTATCTTTATCCTGTTTCCGAGGGCAGTGGCCGCACCATCGGCCAAGGCCGCAGAGGAAGAGACCAGGCAGACGACATCTGCGATACCCGTGCTCAAAGAATGCCCCACGGTTGCAGATGAAGCGCAGACCCCTGAAGGCATCTGTTTCACGGGGATCAATAGTCCAAATTTTCCACTCAGGGGAGAGGAGCCCGCAAGGACTGATACAGTGGCCGGCCGCCGGGTTTTGAGAAAGATGTCCCCTCCGTTTTCGACAATTACCTGATCTGTGAATTGGAGCAGGCCCTTGCCCACATACTGGGCGACAGCCCCTGCCACAGATGCCATAGGACCAACATCAAGTTCTTTAGTAGCATCGATCATCTCTTTTGCGATCGGCGGTGCGCAGTGGTCTTCATGTAACGGCTTAAGTGAAGTCAAAAAAACCGAGTGGGACCTGATATATGTTTCAAGCTGGTACCTACAATCCAAGATCAGGTCTATCGTATCTTTTTCCAGATTCCTGTCCGCGCTGACCCATAAGTCCGTTTCTCTGACCGCCACATGAAAAGAAACCAGGTCGCCGGCATTGGCCTTTTTCCTGTAAGTACGTTCCCTGTACAGGGTCATCTCTGCAAATCTCCCCTCGATCCAGCTTCGAGTTAGCCTCAAGTTACGGCTCAGGGGGAGGATTGATTCCTCTTTTTGTTTATCCTACTCCCACTCAATGGTGCTGGGGGGTTTGGAAGATATATCGTAGACAACACGGTTAACGCCCTTCACGCTATTAATAATTCTGTTGGAAATTTCTGCAAGCACTTCGTGAGGGACCCTTGCCCAGTTTGCCGTCATCGCATCCTGGCTTTCGACGATCCGAACGGCGATCACATGTTCATATGTCCTTTCATCACCCATCACGCCAACCGTCCTCACCGGGAGCAGGACTGCAAATGCCTGCCACACCTTTTCATATAGTCCTGCTTTCGTGATTTCTTCTACAACAATGGCGTCGGCAGACCTTAGTATCTCAAGCCGCTCATTGGCGACCTCGCCCAAAATCCTAACCGCGAGCCCCGGGCCCGGAAATGGCTGCCGCATCACTAATTCCCTTGGAAGACCAATCTCCATACCCACTTGCCGAACCTCATCTTTGAACAGCTCCCGAAGTGGTTCGATGAGTTCTAATCGCATAACTTCGGGCAATCCACCCACGTTGTGGTGACTCTTGATGGTAGCGGAAGGGCCTTTAAAGGACACACTTTCAATGACATCAGGATACAGTGTCCCCTGCGCAAGATATTTTGCCTCACCCAATTCCCCGGCCTTTTTTTCAAAGACCGCAATGAACTCTCTGCCAATGATCTTCCTTTTCTCCTCAGGGTCTGTAATGCCTTTGAGATTGTTCAAAAAACGATGGGATGCGTCCACCAAATGCAGGTCCATTCCGTAATGCCCCTCGAAGATTCCCTTGATTTCCCGGGCTTCCCCCCTCCTCAAAAGGCCGTTGTCCACAAGAATGCAGGAAAGTTTGTCTCCGACCGCCTTATGAAGCAGTACCGCTGTTACAGAGGAATCAACTCCTCCCGAGAGTCCGCAAACCACCCTGTCTTCCCCAATTTTCCTTCTCATGGCCTTGACTGTTCTGTCCACAAAAGTGCTCATGGTCCAGGTTGGCTCGCATCCACATATTCCAAAGAGAAAGTTCTCTAGAATTTTGGGCCCTTCCAGGGTGTGGGAAACCTCCGGATGGAATTGAACGCCGAAATACCCCCTTGAAGCGTCGGCCATGGCAGCCACTGGGCTGTTGTTGCTGCTCGCAAGAACAGCGAATCCTTCAGGCACCCGGGCGATGCGGTCACCGTGGCTCATCCACACTGTTTGCCCGCTACCTTTTCCAAGGCCATGAAACAGGTCCCTGTCGTCTTCAATGGAAATCGTCGCGCTTCCATATTCGCGATCCTTGGACCTAGCAACTCCGCCTCCGAGCATATGAGCAAGCAATTGCATCCCATAACATATACCCAAAACCGGCACATTCAATTCGAGGATCCTCATGTCCGGAATTGGAGCATCTTTGTCATAGATACTGGCCGGCCCACCTGAAAGTATGACACCTACTGGCAAAAAGGACTCTATTCTTTCAAGGCCCAGGTTGAAGGGGTGAATCTCGCAGTAAACTTTGGCCTCACGTACCCTTCTTGCAATGAGTTGGGTGTACTGGGAACCGAAGTCCAAAATAAGCACTTTTTGTCTGTAAAGGTTGTTTTTCATGGATAAGGTCCAAGAATCAGGAGGCTGCCCAAGAGCAAGGGATCCTCGGGTAGTCCCCAGAGTCTATTCGTCTGGCTACTCCAACCGGTAGTTGGGGGCCTCCTTGATAATGATTACATCATGGACGTGACTTTCCCTCAGTCCTGCCGGCGTGATCTGAATGAAGCCGGGATCGGTCTGAAGCGCTTCAATCCTACCGCATCCCAGGTAACCCATTCCGGCCCTCAACCCGCCAATAAGCTGGTAGACCGTGTCGGACAAGGGCCCCCGATAAGGCACCCTGCCCACAATGCCCTCGGGTACCAACTTTTCTTCCACATCCTGTTCGTCCTGGAAATATCGACCCTTGCTCCCTTCTTTCATGGCCTCTAGAGATCCCATGCCCCTATAAACCTTGTAGGTTCTCCCTTGAAAAAGTATTGTCTCACCCGGACTTTCTTCAGTTCCCGCAAACAGACTCCCGATCATCACGGAATCGGCTCCTCCCGCAATGGCCTTTGTTACATCTCCGGAGTACTTTATTCCTCCATCCGCGATAACCGGAACCCCGCTTTTTCTTGCCTCGGACGCACAGGCCATGATTGCCGTCATTTGCGGCACACCGATCCCAGCCACAACCCTTGTGGTACAAATGGACCCAGGGCCCACACCGACCTTCACAGCATCCACGCCGGCCTCGATAAGGGCCTTTGTCCCCTCTGATGTCGCCACGTTTCCGGCAATGAGTTCGAGGCCGGGATACTTCTTCCTGACCTCCCTGACGGCCTGAATCACTTTTTCCGAATGGCCGTGGGCTGTGTCTATGGCGACCACATCCACATTGGCCGCAGCGAGGCACTCAATCCTTTCCTCAATGTCCGTATCCGTACCCACGGCGGCCCCGACCCTCAGACGGCCCAGTTCATCTTTACATGAATCAGGGTATTTTTTTATCTTTTCGATATCTTTAATAGTAATGAGTCCCTGTAATTTTCCCTTCTCATCGACCACCAAAAGCTTCTCTATGCGTCTTTCATGCAGGATCACCTTGGATTCCTCAAGCGTGATGCCTGGTTTGGCCGTGATGAGATTCTCCTTGGTCATTACTGCTTCGGCCTTTTGGTCTAAATTGGTCTCAAACCTCAAGTCCCTGTTGGTAATTATGCCTACAAGGTATCCCTCCTTCACAACCGGCACGCCTGAGATTTCATATTTTCTCATGATTTCAAGGACTTCATATATCTTCCTGTCAGGCTCTATTGTAATGGGATCCACAATCATGCCGCTTTCAGATTTCTTTACATTCTGCACCTCCAGTGCCTGCTGCTCCGGATCCATATTCTTGTGGATAAACCCAAGCCCCCCTTGTCTCGCGATGCTGATGGCGGTAGCCGATTCAGTTACGGTGTCCATTGCAGCGGACACTATGGGGATGTTCAGCCTTATATTGCGTGACAGGCTTGTCTTTACATCTACTTGGCCCGGCAGGACGGCAGAGTGGCGCGGGACCAGAATGAGATCATCAAATGTATAGCCATATTGAATATCCTTTTCATACATGTCCTTCTCCTCGAAGACGATCAATTAGAATGCCTTCCAGCAGGTCTGAAAGGCTGATCGTTAGTTGAACTGATTCAAAAAACTTAAGGATTCTTATTACGATTAGCGAGCCGGCCAGAATCAGCTCCGCCCTTCCTGCGTCCAATCCTGGCAGACTGCTCATTTCTTGCACGCTCAGGCCTTGTATGCCGCCAAGAAGACCCTCCACCTGTGATTTTTTCAGTATCATTCCGTTGACCCTTTCCGGAGTGATTTCCTCAAGAGCGATCCGGTCGATCATGGCGGCAAGGGCCGTCACCGTGCCCCCAGTGGCAATAATGGGGCAATGATCGAGGCCGGTGCAAGTGTGCAGACGGGCCTTTTCCAGAGATCCATCTATGTGTCTCGAGAGGGCATCAAGCTGTGTTGTATCTGGTGGGTCAGATTTCAAGTATTCTTGGCTGAGTACTGCGGCACCCAAAGGGATAGACCTGATAATTGTCTCACCCTCACCCCTGAACAGGAATTCGGTGCTACCTCCGCCAAGATCGAATACGAGAAACGGCTTGCCCCGGATATCCAAGGCGCTAAGTACTCCCCTCCCGGTAAGCAGTGCCTCCTCACTACCGTCGATGGGCCTTACATTGATACCTGCATATTCGCGAATGCGGTCAAGAAATTCGTCTTTGTTAGCCGCCTCTCTGACCACTCCGGTTGCAACTGCATGGACTGAATGGACATTGAACATCTTCATGCAGCCCAAGAATCCTTCTACGGCCTCCAGGGTACGGTCGATGGCCTCAGGTTGAATGATCCTCTTCGCTGAATAATCAAAATCCTGAGCGAGACGAATATAGGCCCTTCTTCTCGCTAAAGGTCGGAAAGGTATTGACGGCCCCAGATCCTGGGCCACCAGCAGCCTTGCGGTATGACTTCCTATCTCGATGGAGGCCAGCTTCTCTCTCATTCTAAAGAAAGCTATCAGAGGGTGGGATGTTTTTCAAGATGCAAAAGGAGAAATGAGGAGAAGTATTGGTATGGGCCTGTTTGCCATTTCGTCCGGACTACCGTTCTGACCATGGCAAGGATGTATGATCAAGACAAAGGCTCTCCTTCTAAAAGCCTGGTGACCTCTTCCAGCGTCGGGCCATCAATCATAACGGTTTTTGCCCTTGATCGCTCTCCTGAAATAATCTCCACGTTCTTCTTGGGTAGACTCAGTCTCTTGGCAATCAAGTCTTTAAGTGCCCTGTTGGCCTTCCCATGGACCGCTCCGCCAGTCC
>JAXHTA010000114.1:0-9895 GCA_034190285.1 Thermodesulfobacteriota bacterium
TGTGAAGGTTACCGACGTATTCGAAGTAATGATCATTCATATTGTCGCAACGCCTTGATCCCCATCTTCATGGGTTTGACTGTTGCCACAATATTAATGACAAGGACAGCCATGAATGACACAATTATGAAGATCCATTGGTAGGTGGTGATAACATTGCCACGCAGTTCGGCCATGAATATAACATAAACCGGGCCGGCCTCAAGGACGATTACAGAGCCGATGAAAAGGCAGCTAATCGTCATATACAAGACACCCCCGAACCCGGTTGAGACCTGTGCAATGTTCTCGTGCTTGAAATTCGGATATAACGCTCCCAGCCCCACTCCAAGTGAGACGATCCCAAAAACCATGAAGAACGTGGTTATTGAAGAAAGGAGCATCATGAAACGACTCACGTCAAGGAATTGATTGGTCACAATAATCAAGATTTCAGCAAGGATAAGGATCGGAATCAGGAAGAAAATATACTTCCCCCATAGGTATCGGCCTGTGCTCAAGGGAGATGAACGGATAAGCCAATAGGCTAGGCCTTCTGCGCTTACGGCGGTAAATACAAAGCGGGCCGAAACCGCCGACAGGACAAACCCTGCTAGACCCATGTTTATAAAGGCCAGTTCGTTCTGGAGAAAATCGATCCGTATAGGGCTCATATCCAGGGGCAGGACGCTGAAGTTGTACACATAGACTACAACAAGGGCGCCCAGTAACAGCAATTGAGACCACTGGGTATTGTCCCTGAAAAAGGTCCTGATATCCTTGGCCATGATCGCGGCCAGTTCTTCACCGAATGGCCTTGTAAGGCAACTGACAAGTACATCCAGGGCCTTCTTCCCCCCCGTGCGCCTTTTTTTGGCCTCCTGGGATTTGGAGAAACCTTCAAAATATACGAAGTGCGCCACCCATATGTTGATAACCACTATTGCCGCCGCCGTGGTCCAGGTGAGCATGATCTCAAATAGATGGTTGGCCACATGCCCGCCTTTCAGGCTGTCCCAGAGGGACTCTGTAATCCATTGGGTGGGGAGATAAGGAGACTGGGGTGCCCTCAGTGCACTCATGTATTGCATCACGGAGAAAAAGGCGTCGGGGTTGACGAGTCTCTCAGGCCTCAAGAACCTGAACATGAGATAAAGGGCAACTATCATCATCACAGATAATAGCATTATGAGGTCCCTTGTCCTCTGTGCGGGAAATACATAGACAAGCACCATAGTCACAAGGATCCCGAGGCCCCCGGCGATAATGACCATGGCCAGATTCATGTGAATAAGTGAAATATAAAAGCCCGGCCCTGGTCGATACACATAGCCGTAGGCGGCGAATATGGGCACCCCGAAGACAATGACCATCCATGAGCTGTCGATAAGTGTGAAGGCCGCCCGCGAGACAAAAAGCTCTTCCGTGAGCACGGGTGTGGAGTGACAAAACTCGAGGTCTTTGGACAGATATAGGTTGGAAAGGGCGGCTATGACATGGCTGAAGATCAAGAGGGAGAAAAAAGTCAAAAGGACCATGGACAAAAGAAGCCGGGCAAGAAGATCTCCGATTGCCTCAACGGACTGGAAATACATCAGGACGCGACAGGACAACACAAAGACGAACCCGCAAAAGCCGATCCCCAGCGCACTCAGGATAAGGGCCCTTTTTTTCCTTCCACGTTCCGACCGGAAGAGGTTATTCTTGAAGCCCAAAAACCTGGGCCTAGTGAGAAGACATAGGTCTTTCATGGGCAACCCTTTTTCCATCAGTTAGTCTCAGGAATATGTGCTCCAGATTACCGTCTATTCCCGCCTGATGTCTCAATTCCTCGGCCGATCCTTTGGCAATGAGTTGTCCAGCCTGAATAATTGCAATCTGCCCGCACACCTCTTCGGCGACTTCCAGGGAATGGGTGGACATGAAAACCGTCGTTCCGGCCCGGCCCTGGCTTCTGAATATGTCCTTCACGAGCCTGGCCCCTTTTGGGTCTAGCCCCACCATGGGCTCATCTACGATAAGCACCTTCGGCCTGTGAATCAGGGCTGCGCACATCACCAGACGCTGTTTCATGCCGTGGGAATAGCTTTCGACCAGTTCATCCTGCCAGTGGGTGAGGTCGAAGAGCTCCAGGAGTTCCGAGATTCTCTTTTCTAAAGACGCCGCGTGGTCAAGGCGGTAAAGGCCTGCAACGAAGCAAAGGAATTCCAGGCCTGTGAGCTTTTCGTAGATAAACGGCCTGTCGGGAATAAAGCCGACACACTGCTTGACTGCCGAGGCATCCTTGACGATGTCCATACCGTTTATTATGATTTGCCCTTCGGTCGGCTTCAGGACCCCGGCCATCATCTTTGTAGTGGTTGTTTTGCCCGCACCGTTAGGCCCCAAGAATCCAAAGATGCCCCCTGCGCCTACTTCCAAATTGATTTTGTCAACGGCGCGGAGGCCCTTATAAAGCTTGGTAAGATTGATTAGTTTAATCATATTTGTATTCGATTATCTCCAGTTTGAGCTTGCCGATCAGGCCAATGATCTCTACCTGCCTGTCAAGCCCACCTTGAACCAGTTTGATATGAGTAGCGTCAACCGGCGTCTGATTGGTGGTGGCGTCCATTGATATCCATCTTCCCAAATAGCCTTCTGTCCAGGCATGATAAAAAAACTTCCCCCGCGCATAGACAAGGCCGACACAAATCCTCGCAGGTATCCCTGCGCCCCTGAGCAAGGCCGTGAGCAGCACGGTGTGTTCATTGCAGTCTCCCACCCTGGTCTTGAGTACCTCCGTGGCGCTTGGGACGGTGACTACAGGTCGCTTCTCCACGTTTTCATGGACCCAGGCCAGAAGCCTTGTTGCCACGGTGACAGGGTCGTTTGTATCCCCGGCGATCTTTCGCACTTTTTCCATGATTAATCTGTCATCGCTTTCCACGCTGAGTTCAGGCTCTAGATAAGGCGCCATTTCTCCTGAGTAGTCCGGGTATGGGATATTGTATGTTGCCTTTAAAGGCCTTTTTTCCTTGATGATTTCAAGTATCCCACCGCTCAACTTCTGTCTGCCATCGTTTAAGATGCCGGTGTCGAAATGGGTCTCATCCAGGCCTTCAATTTTGAGCTTCAGATAAATCAGCCTGTCCGGATCCAAAAGCTTCCTCTTGACGTCTATCGCTGCCATCTCATAGAAATCTTCCTCTACTCCCCCCTCGATATCCTCTGAGGCCCTGGCCGCACTTGACTTGATCAGTGTCAATCCCATGAATCCTTCCTCCTTCAAGACGGAACCTCGTTCATCAAGCCAAAAGGTCATTTGCTGACCCCACATTTCGGTCTCAAGGCGGAATGTACCGTATCTTATGCCATTTATGACAAGTCCCTCCTTGTCCGCCACTTCGATGATCAGCTCTGTCTGGGCCATGGTGGATGGATCAAAAATAGGGAACTTGAAAGACTGACCTACTTCAATGGGTCGGCCCTTGAAGAACTGAGCCGTACCGGATCCAATCATGGGAGGGGCCGAGAGCTTGATGTAATTGGTCTTCTGTGACGGCCCCTCTCCGACTGTCAAGTGCATGCCGTCACCGTCAACTCTACCGGTGACCTGAAATGTAACGACTCCGGACGTCATTCTAAACCTGAAATTTTTCAGTATAAACTCGTGGTCAACAATGCATCGAGTAATCGCACGCATAACGCTAGGCTGGCCCATAAGGCCGAGTTTCAACAAGATCTCCTCCCTGATGAGATAGTATTCACCGAAAGGACTGATCTGGTTCATGGAATATCCCACCTTCTTCCCCTTGAGATAGATTTCCATCCAGTCAGTCTCATGGGATTCGACCGCCGAAACCTCATCTGCGACAAGGCCAGGCTGAGAGCCTGTGACATCAAAGGCGACCCTTTTCACCAGTTGACCAATCATGAAAAGCCACAGAATGATAATGCAGGCGCCGAAGAAACTAAAGAATCGCTTTCTTCTCTTTAAATCCATAACAGACGGATTATCCTCTATAAATTTGGCGGCATCTTCTCAATACCATATAATATACCCATACTCGATGAGATATCATATTGCAGCAAGATATAGGCCAAGGACTACCCACCGAAAGGGACTACGTTGGGTTTGCGTAAAAAAGATATGACTTCATGAGAGATGATTACAGGGGGAAACCTATCCTGTTGAGTAGGAAGCGGGAATTTGATAGGAGGTCTTCTAATGAACCCTTTGGCAAACCAGCACCTTCAACGACCTTTTCTGCAAATTCCCCGGTCATGAAATCCATGGGCCCATGGGCATCCGAGTTAATCAGAAGCCTTGCACCCGTCTCAGTTGCGACTTTTGCAACGTGTCCGTTTGTAAAGCTGTGCCCAAATCTGCCCGAAATCTCCAGAAAGGACTCTTTACGAGCAGCCAGGGCGGCCTCTTCCCAAGTGATCAACCCCGGATGGGCCAGGATGTCGGCACCAGCCTCAAGGCCGGCCCTGTTGGTCCCCGGGGCCACGGGTTCAGCAACGGTTTCGCCATGGACTATTACGAGTGCTGCCCCCAACTCCCTCGCCTTTCCAACCATGGGGCCGATAAGGGGAGGAGGGACATGTGTCAGTTCAACACCTGGAACGACTCTGACCGATTGGGCCTCCTCCAAATTCTTTGCCACTTTAATAATCCTGGGAATGACGAAGTCAAGGGTCGAGGCATCCACATGGTCTGTCAGAGCAACCGCTTCGTAACCCATGGCCTCAAGACGCCTGACAAGCTCGGAGGGTATGAGTGCACCATCACTAAACAGAGAATGTGTATGCAGATCTATCATGGTCGTCTGCTGTTTTTAACTAATGCCCGAACGAAAACCGTCTTTTTCGCCCATATCTGCGTCAGGCTCAGATTTTAATCGTCGAAATACTCAATGTATTCCTGCGGTTAAAATCTTCGTCTTCCTTGATCTGAACGCAAAATCCTAGTTTTCGTTCAGACACCAACTATTATCCATTTCAGTCGATCGCTACGCCCGGACAACCGACAAGGATTTACATCTTGTATTTCCCGAAATCCTCGGGATTAAGGCTCTCTAAAATCTCCTGCCACTTCTTTCCCTTTTCTGATCTGTCCTCAGGTTCTGGCTTCAGATCTATCTGGCTGGACATATTGATCACCTCATCGGCGACAAAAATAGGCGCTTTTGCTCTAAGTGAAAGGGCAAGGGCGTCACTCGGTCGGGCGTCAATGGTCATTTCCTTCTCGCCATTATTAAGATAGATCAGGGCATAATAGGTGTTGTTTTTTAGGTCGCACACTTCAACTTTGATGACCTTGATGCCAAGCATTTCAATTATATTGTGCAACAAATCATGGGTCATCGGCCTAGAGAATTTGATGCCCTCCAACTCACTGGCAATGGCTGTGGCCTCCAATATCCCTATCCAGATTGGAAGGGTCTTGTCACCGTCAATCTCTTTCAGGATGACAATAGGACTGTTTGTGACAGGATCCACAGTCAAACCGGATATGACCATTGCTATATACATATCTCCCTCCTAGGGTTCCTCAAATTGCCATGTTTATATGTAAATGTGCCCGCATTCTTAATTATACTAGCTTGTTTGTCAACATTACTTCCCGACGGCCACAGTCCGGAAATTGGGGTTTTCCGACCTCTCAGGTATACGGGGGTACCCACCACATAAGGGTACCAAACCGGATTCCGACAGCCATTTCCTCGCCTTCGGTTTGAATACTCTTCACTTCCCCCAAGGCTTCCTGTCCCCCAGGAATCCCGGGAAAAATACACCTCAAGCTGACTTTCTCATTTAGACCAAATGGCAGCCTTTCGGTCTTAGAGGCCTTGAATACGAAACAACACCCTGTCTTACTCATGTCTCTTATGAATCCTTTTGTAGGGCCTCCACCCCTTTCATCTTTGATCTCCACTTCAGCTGAGACAAAACAATTGATCCTTTTATGGGAACGACGCTCACAGGTTCTGATGGATTCGGGGTACCCCAACAATATCAGCTCTATAGGATTTGAAGCAATTTCAATGAATTTGGTCGTGAACTCACAAAATTTGTTTCGAAAAAGATAGTTAACGACGATCTTATCTCCTCGAAAAAACTTATCCTTTACAGAGTCAAAATCTGGCGGTGGGGTGATCACTATATATTCATTGGGTCTTATCCCAACAAGAATACTCCTCCAAGAAGACTCCGTTCCCTCAACTGTAAGTTCCAGACTGGTACCGCTTTCTATGCTGATGCCATTTTTCATATCAAAACAAAGGCTGTCTTTCAGGGCCTCCCAGCCAAGGCCTCGCCCGCCTTACTGATTCGGGGCATCGGCTGGTGTTAAGCTGAATTTCACTGACCTTTCCCCCCATCAACAAAGACCGCAGTTTTTTGGCAAATAGAAGTGTACAAGAAACATTATGATAAGAACACGGAAACCGCAATGTTTTTTCCAAGGATAAAATCATATTAAAGCACATTCTGTCAAATAAATGACAGATGCCAAATTGTCGGCTAATGCCCTATTCAGGGTTGATACTTTCACAAAAGCCTAGACTGCTTCGCCAAAAGAGACCTCAGCTGGCCATTAGCCAGCTTATGTTTGTTTCAAAGGGCCAAGATAGTACTTAAGATTAAATTATTGGTGGCACATATAATGCATTTATAACGTCAGGAATGTTCCAGTATTCAAATTCTAAGTCACATCCAACCGTGACAATAGGATGATGTTGCCATGACGCGCGCTGATATAAGTCACGCCAGGCCCGACAAAGGCCAAGTATACCTGGGTTTCTATAATTTCCAAGAGGCACCTTTTTCTTTTACGCCGGACCCTGAATTCCTCTTCCTTTCCAAGACACACCGGGATGCAATCGATAGAATCCTGTATGGTGTAAAAAGTAAAAGTGGCTTTATCCTGTTAACAGGCGAGGTTGGGACCGGAAAGACTATGATTTGCCGTTCTATTCTGGATATTCTGGACGGCAGCGCAAAGACAGTCTACATCATTAACCCTTCTCTTACAGGTAAGGAGCTTATCTCAAGTATTTTGGATGACCTTGGGATCAAGCCCCCAATCAATTCCTCAAAAAAAGATCTTATCAATCACTTGAATCACTCCTTGCTGTTGACCCCTGATACCACGCCTGTTGTCATTATCATTGACGATGCCCAGACTATGCCCGTAGATGCCCTGGAAGATCTGCGTCTTTTATCCAACCTGGAGACACACAAAGAAAAACTGCTGCAAATTATTCTCGTTGGCCAGCCGGAGTTGAAGCAAATCATTTCTCGCTCTGAAATAAGACAGCTCAAACAAAGGATATCCATCAACTGTTGTCTAGAGTTCCTTACAAAAGAGGAGGTTTATGGCTATATTTCAAGAAGGCTCTTTGTCGCAGGAGACAAGGGGTATATTCATTTCACCCAAAGAGCCATTAAGCACATCTACAGGTTCTCGGGTGGAATTCCGAGATTAATTAACAAGGTCTGTGACTATGCGCTTACTGCGGGTTATGTTACGAATGATTTTGAAATCGGGCCTTCACACGTTAAAAAGGCACTGACAGAGTTGGGGGATCTATATCCCTGGCATGGTGTCAACTCCACTACAAAGCCTAACAGAAAAAAATTTAAGAGTAGAAGGCTGACGTTCGCTACTGCTTACGGCCTTATCCTGCTGATAATGGTTTTTTCTCTGGGTTATCTCTTTTACCAGGCCATCCCAAGAAAGGTCAAAAACGGTGGACCCCATCCTAGCCCCGTCCCCCCTCCCACAATCATAAGAAAAGGCATCCAAAGCCAAATCGCTGACGCCCCAATACCCGATCGGATTGCTGACAAAAAAGGCCTTGGTACTGCTTCTGCCTCACCGCCCGGAGAGATCATTGATTCAGGGGACCCAAGGACTTCTTTTTATGCTTTGCACTTGGGATCATACAAGACCCTGGACAGTCTGATGAAAGCCGTGTCAATTCATGAGGGACAAGGAATTACCGTTCACTGGAGCGCAGTCGATCTCGAAGATAAAGGTACATGGTATCGTCTGTTCACCGGCCGATTTAAGACAAGAGATGAGGCGGAAGAATTCAAGAGGAATAATCAACTGACGGGATCGATTGCCCTGCCCACGTCATGGACGTCGTTAACAGGCCGATTCGAGGCCGTTGAAGATTCTGATCCGATTCGGCTTGTACTTCAAGAGAATCGATACGATGCCCATGCCCTGAAAACCGAAAATGGCTACCACTGTCTCTAGATCGCGGGATCTTCGTCACTCGCAAGGAGACATTATACCGGCACGAAAGATGGGGCAACATTGCCCCCCGGTCAGGGGGTTCCCTCTGCAAATCGCTGTTTGGAGGCAGTCATGAGCTTGCTGAATGACGCCCTGATGAAAAGAAACATAGGTTTTGAACGGACCAAGAAAAGGGGCCCTTTCAGTCCCGACGTTAAGGCCCTCCGTCGGGGAAAAAAGACAACATATGCTATTGTTCTTCTACTTTTTTTTGCAGGCGCCTCAGTCCTTGTGGGTTTTTGGAAAGAATTCAAAGCCAGGCAGGTTATCGCGGCGGATGTTAACAAAGAAAGAACAACTTTTAGGCTACCGAATCCTACCTACGAAAGGCCGATCGAAATAGCATCGGATTACACAAATCACATCTCCACTGGAAGATCCAAAGACCAAAAAAACGAGAAGAAGAAAAGCGCACAAGACGATCAGGTAAAACCAAAAGCAATCGAAAATCTCAAATCCAGGCAGAATGATAAGGTCAAGCAGGTGGAAGGTCTTGAACCTGAAGCCCTTTTTTATAAGAAGGCCGTGAACTATCACAGACGAAACATGCTGAAAGAGGCCATCCAGATGTATCTCGAAACATTAAGGAAGGACCCAAGACATTTTGATGCTCTATTAAATCTTGCGTCCGCCTATATCGAATCTAATGCATTCGCAAAAGCTTGCCCCTTACTTTTAAAGCTGAGGAGCCGCGACCCCGAAAGGCTGGAAGTCCTTCTCAACACTGCAATTGCGGAAATCGGCCTGGGCAGGCCAAAGGAGGGCCTTTACTACCTCGAAAAGGCCGATAAAGTGAAAGACAAACCACAATTTGAGGTCTATCTCCACCGCGGAATAGCCTTAAGTCATCTTGAGAAATTAAATGATGCCTTGAAATGGTACAAAATGGCTGAAGCCGTTCGCCCAGGTCATCTCCTATTGCTGTTCAATATGGCAGTAGTCTATGACAAATTGCAGAGATATGACGAAGCTCTTTTGTACTACATAACATTCCTCGAACAGGGTATCTCCTTGCCGCCACCCGAGAAAAAGATGGTCGAAACACGCATCAGGGCTATAAAAGCTTATGTGGCCAGCCATTCGGGACAAGCGGCATTAGAGGATGTTGAAACGATTAGTGCCCAGGGTAAGTAATTATGAATAAGCGTGTCGGTGATATACTTGTTGGAATGGGCTTCATCGATAAAGACCAGATCGAACTTGCGGTGACGGAATCAAGGAAAACCGGGACCATGTTAGGGGAGGTACTTGTAAGACTGGACTGGGTAACCGAGGAACAGCTTCAGATGGCTATCGCGGCCCAGAGCGGGGCACAGGTATTGGACACCAGGACGGTAAATGTCGACCAGAGCCTGACCGCAAGAATACCACAAGACTTTGCAGTCAGGCATAACATCTTTCCACTTGGATACGTGGGCAGTACAATTAACGTCGCCACAACCAACCCCTTTGATGTTATTACGAGAGATGAATTGGCCAGAATGACCGGCAGCCCCATTGCAGCTTTCATGGCCTCCAAGGACTGGGTCACAAACGCCATCAGACTCTATTACAACACTTCAATAACAATTGACAATGACATTGAGAGCATAACCCATACCGGCAGGGCTGAATGGGCGTCTG
>JAXHTA010000115.1:0-9764 GCA_034190285.1 Thermodesulfobacteriota bacterium
GCAAAAAATGAGGGAACAAGTCGTTCCCGTTGAAGTCGTTATATCAACTAAGAGACATCTTGATTGGACTCTGGAGCAAACCGGAGATATCCGGTCCCTCCAGGAAGTGGATGTCTATCCAAAAGTCCCCGGCAAGATTATAGAAAAAATCGTGGTCGAAAAGGGTGATCTCGTCAGCAAAGGTGAACTCATCGCCGTTCTGGAAGACAGGACCGTAAGGGCACAGCTCAAAGAAGCAGAGGCCGCATTAAGGTCGTCAGAGGCAAATCTGGATCAGGTTGAGGCCAACCTGGTGGTGATCCAGAAAGACCGCGCCCGCCTACAAGAACTTGTTCAGGAGCACGCAATCTCCCAGCAGAGGATGGACCAGATAGACGCACAGTACAAGGCGACCCTTGCAGGCAAGAAACTGGCTATTGCCCAGATAGAGCGGGCATCGGCCACCCTCCAACGACTCAAAATCCTTTATGAAGATCACCGTATTTCTGCTCCGATCGGTGGCTATGTCTCGACCCGCTATGTAGACCAGGGAGCCATGTCTAATCTCAAAAAGCCGATTATCCGCATATCAAGCAAAAAAGTAGTGAAGATTGTAACCACGGTGACCGAACAGGATTATCCCATTATCAGAAAGGGTATGGAGGCCGAGGTTCGTGTGGATTCGTTCCCTGATCGGGTTTTCAAGGGGATCGTGACGGTGATCAACCCGACCCTTGATTCTTCAACAAGGACCGGTGAACTTGAGATCCATGTGTCGAATGGAGATCAA
Source organism: Thermodesulfobacteriota bacterium (assembly GCA_034190285.1). Lineage (GTDB taxonomy): Bacteria > Desulfobacterota > DSM-4660 > Desulfatiglandales > Desulfatiglandaceae > JAXHTA01. The sequence goes on from JAXHTA010000115.1 coordinate 770, forward strand.
ACTCTTCGTTCCGGTATGTTCGCCCACATCCGCCTTCTTCTGGGGAAGAGGGAGGCTGCCGTTGTTTCAAAAGACGCTCTCAACAAACTCCCCGGGACGGGGAATTACTACGTCTACGTCGTTGAGAATAATGAGGCCGTCATGAAGAACGTCCGGATCGGCCTGATCCAGGGAACATATGCTGAGATAAAGGCAGGTCTGGATGTTGGAGAAAAGGTGGTCATAAAAGGACAGAACAGGCTCAAGGATGGCATGATGGTAAAGGTGAATGCAAAGGTCCAAAGGACAGGGCAGTCAGCGTTAGGAGGTATGTAGATGAAGTTGCCGGAGTTCTCGGTCAAGCAACCGGTCGCCACCTTGATGCTTTTTCTTGCGCTGGCCCTTATAGGGGCCTTTTCCATTACCAGGCTTAATGTGGATCTGCTCCCTGACCTCGACCCACCTGTGGTTTCCATACTCACAACCTGGCCTGGGGCCAGCGCCTCGGATGTTGAGACAGAAGTAACTGAAACCATTGAAGATTATGTCAAGACGGTTAACAACCTGGACACACTCACCTCAAAGTCCCTGGACAACCTCTCCATGGTCTCATGTGAGTTTGAATGGGGAAGTGACCTGGACGTGGCTACGAATGATATCCGGGACCTGCTCGAGATGGCCAAGAAAGACCTTCCTGATGACGCTGAGGAACCTATCCTTTTTAAATTCAGCAGTGCAACAGCGCCCATCTTGTTCATGGGAGTCATAGGACCCAAGAGCTGGCCGAGGCTTTACCATTTGGCCGATACAGAGATCGCCGACGGCCTCAAGAGGGTTCCAGGTGTAGGAGCAGTGATGATTTATGGGGGCTTGATAAGGCGCATTAATGTGTACTTTGATCTGGCAAAAATAGAAGGATTCGGCATCCCGCTAACCAAAATAAACCAAATACTGGCCGCTGAAAACATGAATATCCCTGCCGGCAGCATCAAATCCGGCCTAAAAGACTATTTTGTGCGCATACCCGCTCGTTTCAGATCAGTGGAGGAGATCAAGGAAACGGTCGTGGGTTACCATAAAAAACGACCGGTCTATCTGAAAGATATAGCCCAAGTCGAAGACGACTATGAGCCTGAAGACATGAATGCCTGGACCGACGGCGAATCTGCCATAGTCCTCGTCCTTCAGAAACAGACCGGTAAGAACACCGTTGAGGTGGCCACACGGGTTAAAAAGAGAATTGAAGAATTCAAGCAGACCCTCCCACCGGACGTCCGGATCGTGACCGTGATGGACAACTCTGAGGATATATTGAACTCCCTAAAAAACCTTAGGACCTCTCTCTTCTGGGGTATATTCTTTGTGGTCCTGACCACCATCATCTTTCTGAGAAGAATAAGAACCGTCTCCATTATTATCCTGATCATCCCCTTTTCTCTTATCATCTCGTTTATTTTGCTCTATCTTTTCGGATATACCATAAACCTTGTCTCACTAATGGCCTTGGCAATCGCCTGCGGGATGGTAGTAGATAATGGAATTGTTGTGCTCGAGAACATTATCCGGCATATCGAGCGAGGGGAGAAGGTGAAGACCAGCGCCGTGTCAGGGGCCAGTGAGATGGGCCTGGCCATCACGGCGTCCACCATGACAACGGTGGTAGTCTTTGTGCCCCTCATGTTCTTGACGGAACTGGCCGGCATTGTCTTTAAGCAACTAGGCTTTGTCCTGGTGGTCACTCTCCTTGCTTCCCTTCTTACTTCACTGATGCTAACTCCCATGCTCTCCTCCAGGCTGATTATCGCTACACCCGAGACGCTGAAGAAGAGGAAGGGTTTTATAGGTCGTTTCTACCTATTCGTAGAGGAGGGATTCCAGGCCGTGGAAGATACCTACGGTCGAATGTTGAGCTGGTCTTTGAGCCACAGGTTAACGGTCATATTTCTGGCATCATCAATCTTTGCCAGCAGCATCTCCCTGATTCCTTTCTTATCAACATCTTTCTTTCCCGTGATGGACACGGGACAGGTTTACGTCCGATTTCGTCTCACCGAAGGATTTCGCATAGAGGAAACGGACGCCGTAGTGGAGGGCATACTGAAGAATATCCATGAGGTAATCAGGCCCGAGGAAATGAAACACTCCTTTGCCTATGACGGAGAGACAAAGGAAGGAATAGGCGTAGCCCTTGGTTTTGACCGTGGGGCAAATATGGGGCAAATCGGGCTCAAACTGGTGGATAGGGACAAGAGGAACAGAACCGCGGTGGATATTGCCGCCATCCTGCGCTCAAGGGTTGAGAATATCCCGGGTATAAGCAAGATTCAGGTCACGGCTCAAAGCGGTATCAACGCTATTGTTACGGGTATCGGGAAGCCTGTTTCCCTGGAGATACAGGGCCCGAATCTAAAGGAAAACCTTTTTTTCGCCAAAAAGATAGAGTCGGCCATGGAAAAAATCCCTGGCCTGGTGGATATTGATATCAGTCAAAAAGACCCCAGGCCTGAGATGTGGGTAGAGGTGGACCGGAAAAAGGCATCCGACCTTGGATTGAACATTGCCACTATCGCCGGAACCCTGCGCAACTATTTTTATGGTGTGGAGGCCACTGAATTCAGGGATTCGGGTGACGACTTTGACATCTTCACACGTTTCACAGATCAGGACAGAAACAGGCTTAAAAACATAGCCGACGTCCCATTGTTCACCCCGGACGGAAGGATGATCCGATTGAAGAACGTGGCAAGGGTCGTTGAGGGAGAGGGTCCCGTTGAGATCGAGAGGAAGAATCGCCAGGGTATCATTAAGGTGGAGGCCGATATCTACGAAAGGTCCCTCGGCGAGGTCACCGCTGATCTAAAAGAAGAATTGGCCAGGTTGGGAACGCCGCAGGGCATTTCGACCCGGTTTGGCAGTGATGTAGAGGAACAGCAAAAGGCCTTTCGCGATCTGACCACGCTTTTGGTCTTTGGGATTATCCTAGTCTACATGATTATGGCATCCCTTTTCGGGAGTTTGAGAGACCCTTTTATTATTATGTTCTCGGTCCCTTTTGCCTTCACCGGCATCCTGTATACGTTTTACTTTACCGGCGTGACCTTGGGCATTATGTCCTTCATGGGCATGGTTATGCTCATGGGGATTGTCGTCAACAATGCGATTGTGCTCTTGAATTATATCCTTCTCCTCCAGAGAAGGAATATTCCCCTTTTCGAGGCCGTAACCCAGGCGGGAAAAGATCGTTTGAGGCCGGTCCTCATGACTACCCTGACGACCTTCTTCGGCATGTTCCCAATGGCCATTTCAGAAAAGGTGGGAGCAGAGGCCTGGAATCCCCTGGCTATTACCATGCTGGGCGGACTGTCGGTTTCCACCCTGGTGACCCTAATCCTGGTACCTACTGTCTACTTTATGTTTGAGAAGAGAAAGGCAAGTAAAGACGCTTTAGCTCTATGAAAATCCTTTCCATTGTATATGATGTAGACTTTGATGAGGACGCTGCGGACGCCATCGCCAACGACTCTGTTGAAGGTTATGCGCAATAGACTCAAGTAATGGGCGTTTAATAAATGCTTGAAACTAAGGTCTTTGATGCATTAGAGTCACTTCACGAGTTGATGTGTCGCAAGGCCATTAAGGTCTTTGGGTGGCCCACTCAAGAAAATCATTTTGAAGCTATAAGTTAGCCTCTTGAAAATAACGGCTTTGACATGTAGGGCTCTCTTTTGGCAAAGCAGCATCACAAATTCCCAATAGCTCGCGGCACGCCCCCTGGGCTATAAACAGGGGTCTGCCTCAGGCAGAAGAGCGAGAAGGCCGTGGTGCGGCTGTCTTATGGGGTCCGTCCAGAGCTTTATTTCGTAGCCAACTGCCGTTTGACAAAATGAGCACAAGTTTATGCGGCCTTGCCAAAAGGGAGCCTCACGGATTTTTGATCAGCTTGCATGTGGTTTAAAGGGTCAAAGATTTACGTTTTGGAGAATTCCGTCTGCGGCATGACTGGACTACTGCAAACAACTACACCTGTATTCGGACAATTAGGGCGAATCAATGGACAAGAAAAAAGCAAACACAAAGAAGTTGTTCAACCCGGAGTCAGTGGCCGTAATTGGGGCCACCAACAATTCTGAAAAGCTGGGTTTCCACGTGATGAAAAGTCTGACCAACGGAGGATACGCAGGTAAGATTATACCGGTAAATCCAGGTTCGGATGGAGTGGCTGGGATCAAATCATTCCCTTCGGTCAATTATTATGATGGCCATATCGATTTGGCCATCATAGTCGTACCCGCCAAACTGGTGCCCGAGGTGTTCCGGGAGTGCGCGTACAAAGGGGTTAAAGGCATTGTAATGATTACGGCAGGCTTCAGGGAGATCGAAGACCCCATGGGTGCGGATCTGCACGATGAAATCGCCGACATCGCTAATGATGCAGAGATTCCAGTCATCGGACCCAATACGTTTGGCATGGTCAACCTCCATGCCGATCTCAACGCCTCTTTTACTCCTGAGTTCTCACAAATCAAAAGGGGAGGAATTGCGCTGGTCAGCCAGAGCGGGGGAATATCCCATCAGCTTGGTTTTATGGGTATACGGATGGACGCGGGTTTCAGCAAGATCGTTGGGCTCGGGAACCGTTTGAATACGGATTTTGCCCCGATGGTGGATTACCTGATGGACGATCCTGACACGAAGGTCATTATGCTCTACCTTGAAGGAATTGACGAGCCCAGAGACCTTGTTGAGACCGTAAAAAAACATTGTGGCAGAAAACCCGTTATTGCTTACAAATCCGGGAGTGCAATGGTGGGGGATCGGGCCTCTCAATCCCATACAGGGTCTATGGCGGGAAGGTCCGAGATCTATATGGGGGCCTTCGGGCAGGCAGGGATATTGTGCGTTGATAGTCTGGAGGCCTTAATTGATACTGCCAAGGTCCTTTCGGCCTGCCCTATCCCCGACGGGCCTGGCGTCGCTGTCCTGTCCGGCCAGGCAGGACCGGCAATGGTCGCCTGTGACGTCTGCGAGGCCGAAGGCCTTGTCATTGTCGGGTTTGACAGTAACACCCAGCAAAGAATCAATGAATGTCTGCCGCCCCTTGCCCTGAGGACCAACCCGGTGGACATGGGTCCGGCCTGGTATGATGCATCCGCCACTGGCGGTATCATCCGGGCAGTTATGGATGATGCGAGTGTAAATGGAATACTCCTCCTCCTAATGTTTGCCTCGGCCAACGTGGATGTGATAAAGGGCATTATGAGGCCTCTAGTTGATTGGCGACAGAAAAAGCCCCTTATCAGCTGTATCTCCGCCCCTCCCGGGATCTGGGACAAAGAGATATGTCAACTCGAGAAATCAGGCGCCATTGTCAACTGCGCCACTCCAGAGAGGGCCGCAACGGCCATGGCTAATTTGTGGAGATTAGGAAAACTGAATAAGACCTGATATGCCGGGAATATCTATATTGAAAAATTGTGGAGGAAAAAATGAAGATCATAGAAAGAGCATTAGAGGAAGGAAGAACTATCCTTTCAGAATATGAGTCCAAAAAGGTCCTGGCTTCTTACGGTATCCCGGTCACGAGAGAGATATTGGTTGGAGATGTTGGGGGTCTAATCGAGGCGACCCGGGAGATCGGCTACCCTTTGGTTATTAAGGGATGTTCTTCAGAGGTTACTCATAAGACCGAAAAGGGCCTGATTCGGGTGGACGTTAGAAATGACGATGAGGCAAGGATAGCCTTTGAAGAAATAATGGCCAACATGAATGGCGCCGATAGTGCTGTTTTAACCCAGGAGATGGTGAAAGGAAAACGGGAGGTCGTAGTAGGATTGACCCGTGATCCCCAGTTTGGTCCGTGCGTCATGTTCGGCCTGGGGGGAATCTTCACCGAGATACTTAAAGATATTTCTTTTCGTATAGCCCCCCTGGAAAAACGTGATGCCCTTGAGATGATGCTGGAGATCAGAGGTCACAAGATCCTGGAGGCATTCCGAGGCATGGAGGAAGCTGATCTGGATATGCTTTCCGAAATACTGATCAACATCGGCAGGATAGGCTTGGACAATGAAAGGGTCAAGGAAATCGACATCAACCCGGTAACCATTTCAGGAAGCAGACCCGTAGCCGTGGATGCCCTTGTTGTGCTCGATTAATCTGTTATATTGGCGGGATAAATGCATGAGGAGCGGCAAAGACCCTATCCGGCATATTTCGATACGAAGCCACATTGACCAAAGCAAAGGAAACGGCACACCGCAATGATTGCCATAGGTAATTTTCATAACCGTTTCCGTGTCTTATTGCAGGTCAAAAAAGCCTGGAATTTGTCTGAGGGATGAGATTCTTACGACATTGATCCAAGAAGTACTCATCCGTCATCCCCGCTACAAAATCGCGCACGATTCCGGCTGCCGGCGTCTTTGCCCCGTATTCCGACGACATCCCAGCCAAAAACCCCCTGTAGATATCCGAATCCTGATTTCGTTGTTCCAGGTCCAGTAGATATCTTTCAAACAGCAATTCAAACATGAGCTTTATCTTGGAGGTCTGTTCCTTGGTCTTGTAGTCCTTGTAGATACGCTCTTCATTGAAACACTTGAGTTTTTTCAGGGCCTCTCCCACTCCACTGCTGAAACTTACGTATGGCCTACCCAAGCTGTTGGCAACCAGGTCCTCCACAAGGGTGTAAACGATGGTTCCATTGGTGTCCCCCAGTACCTGCCTGCAATCTTCCGGAATGTCTCCCCTCTCCATCAGGCCGATCCTAATAGCATCTTCTATATCGCGCCCAATGTAGCTGATAGTATCGGCCATTCTTACCACACATCCTTCCAGGGTCATAGGCCAAATATCCAGTGTTGGGTCTTCGCCTTTTAGCCTGATTTCATTATCCAGGATTTCAAAAGTCTTGCCCTTTTGCGGCTCCAACGCCTGAGAGTGCAATTCTCCGTCGTGGCAGAGAATGCCATCCAATACCTGCAGGGACAGATTCCAGCCCTTCCCCTTCCTCTCTATCTCTTGCAGGAACCTGACACTTTGTATATTATGAAGAAAAGGCCCTATGTTATGTGACTCACACAGGTCGGAGAGAAACTCTCCTCCGTCATGTCCAAACGGGGTATGTCCGATGTCGTGCCCAAGTGCAACGGCCTCGATCAGATCTTCATTCAGCCTGAGAAGGCGACCTATGGTTCGTGCGATCTTGGACACGAGTTGAACATGTAGGACTCGGTGTGTGATATGATCGTTTTTGATGAGGTAGAAGACTTGAGTCTTGTCAATATAACGGGAGTAGGCCAGAGAATGGAGTATCCGATCTGTATCAATCGAGAAGTTCTGTCTGTGTCCTCGATCAATGTCCTCCTCCCTCTTTCGCCTTGACGCATCACGACTCAGACACGCCCACTCTGACAACCTGAATTCTTCTCTCCTGTCCAGGTCATTTCTGATTTCATACAACGGATCCCGGCCTTTCATCTACTTGAGTCTCCTTTTCTTGTCCCACTTTGGGCAGAGTAGCAGCCATCCCTATTATGAAGAAAAATCTGGCTTTTTCAGCGTAAGAGGATCACACGGCCTCGGTTGAGATCCTGAAACTGCGTCTTTCGCGCTCAAGGCCCCTTTCCAGGAGTAGATGTTTTCCAAAGCGAATTGCTGGCAAAGCTGGTTTTTGCTTGCGAAAAGGAATCAATAGTTTTATGATAAAGAGTTTAGGGATCTTGAGTACTCAAGCGGCAAAGCCAAGCCTGGAATCGCGACTGCGTTCCCTGCTTTAAGCTCCCACCGATCATGTCAGGCTCCTAGCTCAAAGCGTAAGGATATGATACTGGGAATGCCGTGCTAAGTCAATCAGGGTTCTGATGTGTGTTCTCAATCGTTTCAGTAGAGAAACCTGGCCCGGAGGACCAGGTTTTCCCAACTATACTGGAATATCTTTAGGAAAGAACTTGAGACCACCAAAGATATTCGCGAACAGATACGGATTTTGTTCGGGTACTGATTATTGATTAGGTCGCGTCGGCTTTGAGTGACCTGCAAAAACCACGTTCAGATTATTACCCGGTGCCCTGTATGCCTCAGGGTGCAAACATTCTGAACCGAGAAATAAACCGGGGGGAGATACGAGGACACTGCTCCAGGAGGCGAAATCCTTTTCAGGTCAAGGAACGTGAAGATTCCTGCCGCTGGATTACCGCGTATTCCAACGCTTGGAATCCGAGCCTGACCTGGCTGCGTGTGGCCACGCACATCCATGCGCAGGCTGGCGAGACATGGAGCCGTACCTAAGGGGTGGGCGTGAGCGCAGCTTGCCTGCCTAAGGAAAGCAGCCATCCTCGGACAGTCTTCTAGAGGATCTCTCAAAAAGGAGGATTTAATGGCAGTTATAAGGATGAAAGAGCTTTTGGAGGCAGGTGTCCATTTTGGTCACCAGACACGGCGTTGGAACCCCAAAATGAAATCATATATATTCGGGGCGCGCAACGGAATACATATTATCGACCTCCAGAAAACGGTCAGACTCTTCAGGACTACTTATGAATTCGTCACAAAAATAGTGTCCGAAGGTTATTCTGTTCTTTTCGTAGGGACAAAGAAACAGGGCCGTGATTCCATTGTGGAAGAGAGTGAACGCTGTGGGATGTTCTATGTCGTGAACCGCTGGCTTGGCGGAACGATGACCAACTTCCAGACCATCAGAAAAAGCATCGCTCGGCTTAGAGAACTGGAAATGATGAAAGAGGACGGCACCATAAATCGTTATAAGAAGAAAGAGATATTGATGATGGACAAGGAGTTGGCCAAACTAAACAAAAACCTTGGGGGCATAAAGGACATGGACGAACTGCCAGGGGCCATTTTTGTTGTTGATCCCAAGAGGGAAAAGATCGCGGTCAAAGAGGCCAGAAGACTTGACATTCCGGTGATTGCCATCGCCGACTCCAACTGTGATCCAGATGAAATAGACTTTATTATCCCGGGTAATGATGATGCTATAAGAGCCATCAGATTGATA
>JAXHTA010000116.1:0-9704 GCA_034190285.1 Thermodesulfobacteriota bacterium
ATGATCGTGAACCTGAAAAACCAAGTACCATTGGAGGATAAAATGACACTTTATATTAGCCCCATGCGCCATGCACGCCGTCGTCGAATGATAGATGAAATGCTGTCTGTCATCAAATTTCCCAAGTGCTGTCAATGCGGCTGGTGCTACCTTTACTGTCCGACAGGGAGTATTGCCATTACTGAACACGAGCGTTTCACTATCGATTTAACCTATTGCAAGGGTTGCGGAATCTGTGCCAGTGTCTGTCCTGTGGATGCCATAATGATGGTTGAGGAGGTCTAACGACGAGATGGATACAAATGCGAAGGCAGAGCTAATGGTATGCGACGGAAATATGGCTTGTGCACAAGCTGTAGCGTTGTCGGGCCCGGATGTTATTGCCGTATATCCTATTACTCCTCAAAGCACGTTGGTAGAGGATATCTGCAAACTAAAATCAGAAGGATTACTTGATGCCGAAATACTGGAGGTAGAGGGAGAGATTAGCTCTATGGGGGCGGTTATGGGGGCTTCGGCCGCGGGAGGCCGCACATTCACGTCCACCTCCTCTATGGGCCTGAATTTCATGTTCGATACATATCAGATGGTGGGTTTGTCCAGATTACCGGTGGTTATGGTGAATGCGAATAGAGACCTATCTCCACCAGCGAATGTCGCTTCAGGGCAACAAGACATTATGGGTGTGCTTGAATCAGGATGGATACATATTCATGCCGAAAATTGCCAGGAAATCCTGGATTCCGTGATTATGGCGTACAGATTGGCAGAGGACCCGGACGTTCTTATCCCTGTAACCGTATGCTACGACGGATTTTATCTGTCTTACCTACGAGAGGCGATAGAGGTCCCCGATAAGGAGCTTGTTGAGGAATTCTTGCCTCGTCGTTCTCGGACTGTCCTGGGTTTCGACCCACCTATGCTCTCCTGTATTTTGGCGACTGACCCAGAGGCGGCGGAACTCAGGTGCAGACATCAGGCGGCCTTTGAAAGAGCAAAAGAGAAGATAAAACAGATTGTGAGAGACTTCGAACTCAAGTTTGGCAGGAGGTACGGCGGTCTTATTGAAGTGTATAGGTTGGAAGACGCGGATATCGCCTTAGTCACTATGGGCAGTCATACAGGGACAGCCCGTGTCGTTGTCGACAAAATGCGGGACCAAGGTATTAAAGTCGGTCTCGTAAAGGTCCGTGTTTTTAGGCCCTTTCCTCAAGAGAGACTCTACGAAGTCTTGCAAGACAAAAAGGCGATAGGCGTTATTGATCGAAGCGTGGCCTTTGGCTGGAGAGGGGGCCATCTATACAGAGAATTGAGGGCCGCGCTTTATGGTTTAAATATACCGATCGCAGATTTTATTGGGGGCTTAGCAGGCCATGACATCTCTATCCCGCTGATCGAAAAGGTCGTGGAGATCACTCACGGGGCTTCAAAAGGTGACTCCTTCAACGAAGTCACATGGTTGGCTATGGAACAGTAAAACAGGGGGAACAAAGTAGTGGGGAAGAAACATCTGATAATTGGATCAGGATCCGCAGGTCTCAGCGCACTTGAGGAAATACGAAGGATCAATCAAGAAGATGAAATCAAGATGGTCACGATGGAAAATTGCCTGCCCTACTCTCCAACTTCCTTACCCTATTTATTGGCAGAGCGCATAAAAGAAAAAGATTTATGGGCGAGAGACGAAGCGTACTTCAAAGACACGAATGTTATCTTCTCGACGGGAAAAAGAGTGATCAAGATTGTCCCTGGGGAGAAAAGAATTGTTTATCATGATGGCGAAAGTGAGTCATACGATCAACTACTCGTTGCATCAGGGTCCAAACCGATAAAACCCAGGATCGAAGGGTTGAATGGTCATGGCGTTATGAGCTTTCATACTCTAAATGACTATCATGAAATTGTTGGGTTACTGGGAAGCGGCTCCAGAGTGGGTATCCTCGGAGCGGGGTTGGTCGGTGTGGAAATAGCAGCGGCCCTTTCAGAAAGGGGTTGCAGTGTGAAAGTGCTAGAAAAAGAAGACGAGGTTCTTCCTTTCACATTTGATAAGCCCGTTACAGATTACATCTCGGATGTCTTATCTCGAAATAGTATTGATATCCATACTTCTAAAGAGGTGGCGGAAATAAAAAGAAAAAGCAATGGTCTCGAGATCGTTTGTGCTGACGGTGATGGATTTTACATCGATCTAGTGATCATCTGTGTGGGGGTGGCATCTCGGATTTCGATGCTTGAGGACTCAGGAATTAAAACCGAAAAAGGCATCATGGTCGATAAGAGGATGCGCACAAACATAGAGGGCATTTATGCCGCAGGCGATGTTGCCGAGTCTGAGGATTTCTTTAACATCCAGACCGGGGTTAATGCGATCATTCCAACCGCCGTTTCCCAAGGCAAAATTGCCGGGGCCAATATGGCTGGGAAGGAAGTCCTTTACAAAGGTTGGATCCCAATGAATATGTTTAATTTCTTCGGCAATCTTGTTGGATCAATCGGCTTGTCACGACAGCAGGGTTCGCGAGAGGTGATGGAGAAACTGGGCAGTAAGAGAAGAAGTTTTAGAAGATTCGTGTTTGATGGCGATAGGCTTATAGGGGTTATGTTTATGAATGAGGCCCTCGACCCGGGAGTTATTCGCTATTTAATTGAGGAAAGAACCCCAATTGGCAGCTATAAAGATTTGCTTTTTGAAAAACCTAAAGAGACGAGTCGATGGTTGATGCTAAAGAGAGAGGAAGAGCAAAGCAAATACAATACTTAGAAGCGGAGAGAAAGACTATGCAGGGGTTTTACGGGACATTGATCAGTAAGTATGCCTCATGTGGTCCGGATTGTCATCTCTGTGAAGATGCTTGTGCAAAAGCCAAGGAGGATGGCAAAGGCAGCCGAATAAAAACCGTGCATTTGTCGGAAGTGGGTTTTCATGGTGTATTGAAATGTAACCAGTGCAGCGAGCCAGGTTGTGCGGAAGTATGTCCGACAGGAGCGATATATAGAAATATCGAAGATGGGATAGTCAGAATAAACCAGGAGAAATGTGTTGGCTGTGGACTGTGTACCATGGGATGTCCTTACGGCGGAGTGCATTACGATGTCGCACAAAAAAAGGCCTTTAAGTGCGACAAATGCGACGGGGATCCCAAATGTGCTGAAGCCTGTGAAGAAGATGTCCTTACCTATGGCGACGGTCGCCATCTGTTTGAATCTTTGGGGGACGAGATTCAATCACATGGTGTTCTTACCTGTCAGGGTTGTGGAGAAGAGCTAGGAACCCGGATGGCTCTTAGAACCCTTGGGGAGGATGTTATTATTTTCGGGGGACCAGGTTGCAGCGTGGTCACCTTTATGGGAACAACTATGGGCAGTCAAGTCAAGGTTCCCACCATGGTCGGCTGTATGACGAATCTCCCCTCCATTGCAGCGGGTGTAAGTAGATATTTCCGAAAGGTGGGAAAAAATGCCACCCTTGTTGTTTTTGCCGGTGACGGAATGGCTTCCGACGTGGGATTCCAATCTTTGTCTGGAGCTGCGGAGAGAGGTGAAAACATAATCTACATTTGTCTCGACAATGAAGGCTATATGAATACAGGTGCGCAAAGAAGCGGTACCTCCCCATACAAAAGCTGGACATCAACGACGCCGGTGGGCAAATACGCTCGTGGGAAGAGACAAAAACCCAAGTATCTGCCTTTGATTATGGCCTTTCATGGTGTCTCCTATGTGGCCACTGCCTCTGTTTCTTTTCCAGAAGATTACACCAAAAAATTGCTCAAAGCGAAAACGATCAAAGATGGCATGGCTTATATACATCTCCTCTGTCCATGTCCTACGGGATGGCATTCACCAAGTGATCGGACAATAGAAATTGGCAAAATGGCCGTGGAGACCAACTACTTTCCTTTGTGGGAGGCGGAGCGTGGCAAATTTCGTTTTACTCATCTACCCAAGAGTCCCAAGCCGGTGGGAGAATTTACATCGTTGATGGGAAGATTCTCTCACCTAACCGATGAAGAATTAGAAGATATCCAAGAATCAGTGAATTCCAGATTTGACGCCGTGAAATATTTGACTGAAAGAGAGGTATCGTGATGGCACCAAAGAAAGAAAAGACACTTTGGGAGGATAAGTGGATCAAAACACACTGCGGAGGGTGTTATGCCGCTTGTCATTGTAGAGTGAGAAGGGTCAATGGTGTCGCAATAAAGATAGAAGGTGAACCTGATACTTATCATGGTGCAAGAGGAGGCTTGTGCGGGAAAGGAATTTCCGAGATTCAAATGCTTTATGACCCCAATCGCTTCAATTATCCTTTGAAGCGCACAAATCCCGAGAAGGGCCTGGGAGTCGATCCAGGATGGAAGCGTATTTCTTGGGAGGAGGCTTATTCCGAAATAACAGAGAAGTTGATCGATGTAAGGAAGGACAATCCCCTGAAGATTCTCGGCATAGGCGGACCGGGTCATGGGGCGATTCTTGCCTATTTTCAGGGCATGGCGGCTTTTATCAACGGACTTGGCTCGCCCATGACAAACATGGGGGGCGGCGGGCTTCAATGTGGCTCCGGTTCTCATTTGACAGCAGGCATGAACCATTGTTCATGGTCGGTGCTTCCGGACTTCAAATATTGCAACTATGCAGTGTATTTCGGTGCCACCAAAGGAACCGGTGCCGGACATTCGGCTGGCATGACAATGCGACAGGCAGCCGATGCAAGGAGCAGAGGCATGAAGATGATTGCCTTTGACCCAATTTGCAATTTTCCCGGAGGCAAAGCCCATGAATGGATTCCCATAATCCCAGGCACCGATGGTATTGTTGCGCTCAGCATGGCAAATTTGCTTTTGAATGATTTTATGATCTACGACAAGGAATATCTTGAAAAGAAGACGAATGCCCCATATCTCGTTCGCCCGGATGGAAGGTATGCCCGTGACGATCGAGAGGAGCCATTGCTGTGGGATATAGAAGATAATCAACCCAAAGCATGGGATGATACAACTCTGAAGACAGTTGCCCTGGAAGGGAGCTATGAAGTTAATGGTGTCACATGTCAACCGGCTTTTGTACTTCTTAAGGAACACCTGAAGCAGTATCATCCTGAGAAAGCAGAGGAAATAAGCTCGGTACCGGCAGATACAATCAGACGCCTGGCTAAGGAACTCGGAGAAGCCGCTTGCATAGGTTCAACTATAGATATTGAAGGGATTGAATTGCCCTATCGCCCCGTAGCATGCATTATGTTTCGCGGAGGTGAAGGGCATTCCAACTCATTTCATACCTATGTGTCAGTTGATCTCTTGAATCACATTTTGGGGGCGTGTGAGGTCCCGGGAGGAGCTACGGGATGGGGAGGCGCATGCCACGGTAAGAGTGAAGGCGTGAATATGGAATATGAGCCTATAGCGGTTACTGACGGCTTCCTCAGGGCGACCTCATGGCCAACGGTGATGCCGGCAATCTGGCCCCATGATAAACCGAAAGCGCCGTTTCGTCTTGACATGTTAGAGTTATTTACCGCCGCTGCTTTTCCAGTGAGTTTTTTTACAAAAAACATCGACGAGATCTGGGACAAATTTCCATTGTTGAATTACAGACCCGAGGTGGTTTTTACAGCAGGTACTAACTGTGTTCTCACAGCAGCTAATGTAGATGCCACGGCTGAGTTTCTTCAGAAGATTCCATTCCACGTTGATATTAATATTTTCCCTTCTGAGACGAATGAAGGCTTCGCCGACATAGTATTGCCTGATACACACTGGCTCGAATCATATGATGCCTGGGACGGTGAGCTCTTTTTTTTCAACTCACCCACTGGTATGGAGGATTGGACTATCCGTCATCGGCAACCAGTGATACCTCCGATGTATGAGAGGAAGAATGTATTCGAGATGTTTGAGGAGTTAGCACAAAGGACAGGGACTTCTCGCTGGTTCCATGCCTTGCTCAACTGGTATTTGTCCACTACCGGCGGTGAAGGCACTTTCAAGCCTGAAGGAGATTCTTTCTTGCCGATCGAAAAATTCACAGACACATGGATAAAAAGTAGGTTTGGGCCTGATCGAGGAATTGATTGGTTTTTCAACGAGCAAGACAGTACCGTTCAGTGGAAGAAAAAGCCCGAGGAGGTCTATTGGAGGTGGTTTGTACCGGCCAGGAGTACCGTCTGCTATCATGAGTACCTTATTGACCAAAAAGAGGAAACGGAAAAAATTCTCTCGCCCTTAGAAATACCGTTGGACTGGGAGCAATACACCCCCTTGCCCAGCTATTTCTTGACAGTTCCGCTTAAGTCTGAAGTACCCGGATATGACTTGATATTCATCAGTACCAGAGACGTTTTGCATACAGGTACGAGTTCCGGATATATGCCGTGGGTGGTCGAGGCGAGTGGAATGAATCCCTTTACTGCAAAAGTCGCTATGAATGTGAGGGTAGCCGAGCAGAAAGGGTTGAAGGACGGAGACACGATATGGATAGAAAATGATCGGGGTTCAAAAGTAAAAGGATTACTCAGAGCTATTGAAGGAATTCATCCGAAAGTAGTCGCGATCACTGGTTTTGGCGGCGGGCGTTTTGTTAAGGGAGCAGCTACGCCCGGAAAACTTGGCGGAATACTAACCAACCGAATAATTCCAACAGAGTGGGGTGATTTCTGTCCAGTATGTTTAAACCTCGAGACTTCCGCCAAGGTCAGGGTATTCAAAGATCAGGATGCCGGAGGGAAATAACTATGAGATGGGGAATGATCATAGATTTGCAGAAATGTACAGGCTGTTATGCCTGTCAAATAGCCTGCAAGGAAGAACATTTTTTGCCTCCTGATGTCTTCTGGGGCAGAGTCATTATAACTCTAAAAGGAAATTATCCTGCTGTGCGAAAATATATTCTTCCGGTTCTCTGTAATAATTGCGAGGAGGCCCCCTGTGTGGAAGTCTGTCCTTCAGGGGCTACGCAAAGGCGTGAGGACGGCATTGTCTGGGTAGACTATGACAAATGTGTGGGTTGCAGATATTGTGTGATGGCATGTCCCTACCAGAATCGGTCCTATATCGATGATGCTACGTCTAAAAGGGAGTATTTTTCTGGACAGGGATATACACCTCAAGAAGAGCTTGGAAGAGAGCTTTATCCTCTTCAAAAGGAGACTGTCACCAAATGCGATTTTTGCAGAGAAAGGGTTGATGCCGGCCTTGAAAAGGGCCTGAATCCTGCTATAGACAGGGAAGCTAGACCAGCTTGCGTTAATGCTTGTCCGACCCATGCCAGATGCTTTGGGGATGTAGATGACCCGCAAAGCGAGATATCACAACTGGAAAGAAGTAAAAAAGGATTTCAGCTTCACCCTGAATTTGGTACCAAACCGTTAGTGTGGTACGTCGATTATTAGAAGATGAAATCAATAGATGCAGGTTGGGAGGAGGTGAGGATGATAGGTGCGACCGGGAGACGATGGGAGTGATGATCGGTATCAGAACATTTCCAGAGAAGGAGGACAGAAACATGCAAAAAAGTGCGTCATGTGTGTTAGTTGCACTAACTACGTTCGCCCTTGCCTTGTTTTTCTGGGTGGATACAACGGCAGCTTCAAGATCTGAGGATGACAAAAAACCTATAGTCCTGGGGTGGACCGCAACGTTATCCGGGCCTATGTCAACGACCGTGGACGTCCACCGGGTTTTTAGCAAGTTGGTGGATCATGTCAATAAAGAGGAAGGAGGAATAGGCGGACATCCCATAAAGTTGGTTGTTGCCGATACGGAGAGTAACCCAACCAAGGCAGTAATTGGCGCCAAGAAACTGATAACTGAAGATAAGGTGCACTTTCTAATCGGCGACAGGGTAACCGGTATATGTATCCCAGTCGGGTTAACCTCGTTCAAATACAAAACAGTTCATATGGCTATTCCCGGAGCAGAGATTTTTGATATGAAAATAAAACAGGCAGGGCCGGAGGCCTACCACTGGAATTTCTGCACACCTATAAGCAATCCAATGTATGACATTGGGACTACGTCAGTAAAACTACCGATCAAATTAGGGAAGAAGAGGGTTTTCTCGATGTATCCGGAGACCAGCTTCGGGAAGGGTATGTTCGGGGCCTTCAAAAAGTTCGCAGAAAAGGCCGGAATAGAGATTGTCGGAACCACAACCTATCCACCGGATGCGTCCACTTTCGGCCCTCAGATTGCGGCAATTAGGAAAGCCAAACCAGACTTAATTTTTAATCAGGGCGCCGATTATGGATCCGCCTTCTCAATAGCTGCTCTGAGGGAAGGGGGCATAACCCTGCCTATCCAGATTTATTACTCTCTGACTTCTCCTGAAACACTGCAGTCGGAGAAGATTCGGAAAGCCTATTTGAAGGACCCGGCTGTTTATGTGTTGGGCCCCGTAGGAGGGTGTTGGGGAGATCTGCCGGATGATGATCCTCGTCGCAACAAAATCCAGGGATGGAGTAATCTCCACGAGAAGTTTTTCGGGGAGACTATCTACCATAGTTTCCAGGCTGACGCTTTTGCCGTGATGCAGCTTATCAAGGTCGTATGGGGAAAAATGATCAAAGACCAACCGGATATATTGAATAAAGACCTCGATACAATTCGATCCACAGTGAGAGACCATATGGAGTCCACACCGATTCCGATTAGTCATGGGGGCATGGTTCGGGTCACACCTAAAGATCATGTGGGGATCGTCTCCGGGACAGGGATAGTCGCTGCTCAATTTAGATGGCCTCCTCCATACAAGTTTATCCCGGGCTGTGAAGCAGTTGTACCTCCTTGGCGTAGGTGAAGATGATAACTCAAGAGGTATTAGTTCAGTTGTTGATTTCGGCCACGACGCAGGGCTGCATATACACTTTCTTGGCTCTCCAGTTTGTTATCCTCTACAGCATAACGCAGATTTTTAATCTGGCGGCAGGGGAATTTGTGATGCTGGGTGGACTTGTGTCCATTAGTTTGCACCAATTAGGTATTCCCTTGCCCTTAGCTATAATCATGGCTTTACTGGCCAATTGCGTCATAGCCGCTGTTGCGTGGTTTGGATTTCTTCACTATTCATATTCCCATAGAAAACCACCTTTGACACTTCTCTTGATCGTGGCTGTCTTGGCGCTTGTAATTTCCGGAATCGCTTACCTTGTATGGGGGACAGGACCAAGAAATCTTCCCGAGTTCTACCCTTTTTCCATAACAATAGCCAATGTTATCCTATCTTCTCAAGACATGATTATTTGGGGCGTTCTATTAGGTGTCGTAGTTTGTTTCTTCCTCTGGCTCGATCACACGCTGATTGGGAAAGCTTTCAGGGCGGTTTCAGAACGTCCTCTCATGACACGATTGATGGGTATTAATCCTGATTTTGTTGCAATGATATCTTTCGTGCTGACGGGGCTGGTGGGCGGTATAGCCGGAATTATACTCGCACCAAAAATAGGAATTGACTATGCCATGGGAATTGGTTTGTCCACCAAAGGTGCCTTGGCAGCCATGTTGGGTGGTATGGACAGGGCCCATGGGGCGATTCTTGGAGGGTTTTTTCTAGGCTTTGCTGAGTGTTTTGCCGGTCACTTTTTGTCAACAGAGTTTATGGATGTGATTTCTCTATCTTGTCTCATGGTCATCTTGTTTTGGTGGCCCGAGGGAATATTCGGCATTAGGGAGGAAAGATATTGTCGAAAGTAGCAGAAGTTATTTCCCGGA
>JAXHTA010000117.1:0-9670 GCA_034190285.1 Thermodesulfobacteriota bacterium
CTTATCGGGGCCATGTTCATATTTGTGGCAGGCTTGATTATTGCAAAACTCATTAAACTGGGTATCTTGAGACTCCTGAGGCTTGTCCGATTCGACACCGCCGCGGAGAAGACTGGCGTCAAAGAGTTTCTAAGTAAGGGTAGCATTTTGAAAACACCATCGGAGATCATCGGTTCCCTGGTCTACTGGTTTGTTATGATCCTTGTACTTATCGCCTCTTTGGATGCCCTTGGCCTGCCTATTGTCTCCGAAATCCTTAACGATATCTTTCTGTATATCCCGAACGTAGTGGCTGCTATCATAGTAATTATCTTGGGAATTCTGTTCGGCAATCTCCTTTCAGCAGTGGTACGGACCGCCGCCTCCAACGCCGGTTTGTCCACTGCTGATGGCTTGGGGAAAACAGCCCTCTATTCCATTGTCGTTTTTTCCAGCGCCATCGCGCTCATACAGCTGGGTATTGGCCAAGATATCGTGACATCGGCTTTCGAGCTGGGCTTTGGGGCCATCGCCTTGGCGTTCGGGCTGGCGTTCGGCATAGGTGGAAAGGACGTGGCCGCGGATTATTTGAAAAAATGGTTTGAGGGGAAAAACACCTCCGTCCAGAAATAGCCTTACGACGAAAGATTCCCACCAGAAGAAAGCAGCAGGAAAATTTACCTTTCTTTGATCATAACATTGCTTTGCCATTAGAAATTGCTTGGATAAAGGTCCAAATTGTGAAATTACATCTTCGACCGGAGAATTTGGTCGTACAGTATCTGAATGAACTTGCAAGAATTTGCAGGATCACTGGATGCATATGAGAGGGAGAACTGCAAGGAGGTTATTCATGACGACAAAAAGGGACAAAGGGAAAACGAAACGGGTCGCCTTTTCTGTTCATGCCCCTGACGCGGGAGAGGTTATCCTGCTGGGAGATTTTAATCATTGGGACCCGACAAAACATCCGATGAAAAAGGATGAATCCGCTGCCTGGAAAAAGGTTATCATGGTTCCCCCCGGAAGATATGAATACAAATTCCTTGTCGATCGGGAGTGGTGGAATGATCCGAATAATCAAGATTTCTGTTTTAACTGTTTTGGGACGATTAATAACGTGGTGGTCATCTTTTGATCCCAAAATGGACCATCGAATCATGAATTATGGCTAATTCCAAGTTTTAGAGGACATGTGCAATGCCTGAAAGCATAGAGTCATTTGTGAAGAAGCTGCAGTCCGAAGGGGTGGATGCCGGAAAAAAAGCCGGTGAAAAGATCAAGAAAGACGCAAAACAAGAGGCTGAGAAGACCCTTGCCGATGCGCGTGCCGAGGCGGAGGAGATCCTTGCCAAGGCCAAAAAGGATGCGGATAAGCAACTTGCCCGGGGACAAACCGAACTGGAATTGGCCGCGCGAGACACGATCCTTATGCTTCGTGAATCCATTGGGCAAGGTCTTTCGGCAATGCTCGCTCAGAACATAGAAAAAAAGCTGTCCGACCCGGATTACCTCGGCGAAATTCTCCGGGAGGTCATTACAACCTATGCCCAGGCAGACGCCAAACAACTGCCCTTGATGGAAATTCATATTTCCAGGGAAATGCGCGACAAGTTAAATGATAACGTTTTTCAAGACCTCTTCCTGGGTCTGGGTGAAAAACATGATAAGAGCGCCCTAAAAGCGACACTTGCCAAAGGGGGCTTTGAATACAAAATAAGCGGCGCAACCGTTGAGGTTAGTTCTGATTCCCTTTCGGAATTGATTTCCGAGATGGTCGGCCCCGCTTTGCGGGAAATCCTGAACAAGTTCATCAAGGAAAAGGGCGAAACATCAGCTCCGTCCGCAATGGTTTGATAGGTTGAAAAACCGTTGGCACCGGGTGGCCCGGTGCAAACAAGCTAAACGGTTACAAAAGGCTTAACAGTATGGAAGTATTTATCAAACGGCATTTCTACCTGCTGTGTATGCTGCCGGGCCTCGGAGACTGGGGGAGTGTTCCGCCCGTCAGCAAACAGAACCTTTTGACGGTTGTCACGGAATCCGAAGGGCCTGTGGATATTGTGCAGACCCTGCTTTTAAGCGAAGACCTGCTTCAACGGGAGGCTGTCCTGGCAGGAGAGAGAGAGCCGGGCCAAGCGGACCTGGCGGTTTTATCTCTTAAGCAGGCAAATGATGAGGAGCCTTTGCCTTTATTTCTCAGAACCGACCGGAAAGAGGCAGGCCCATCTTTGGATTATCCGGTTGCTGCGGATTCAATCTGGCACAATTATTTTCAGCATGCTTTTGAGATCGGCCGGCTTTATCGAACGCCCTTTCTCCAGGCCTGGGTCGGATTTGAGGTCGGAATGCGAAATGCGCTGGCTGGAACCAGGGCAGAGGCCCTAAACCTTGATCCCGGCCCTTATATGGTGGCGCAAGGGCTTGGGGACTCGGAAGTTCCTTTTGAAAGCATAGTGGCTGACTGGACAGCGGCCTTGAATCCTCTTGAAGCACTTGAGGTTCTGGAGAGGGCGCGTTGGAACTGGGTTGCGAATCGCGAAGGATGGTATAGTTTCAGCAATGATGAAGTGGCCGCATACACGGCCAAGATAATGATCCTCCACCGGTGGCGGAAAATTGCCCCGGAGGAAAAACAATAAGCTGTTATGGCATTCTTATAAGGGACCTAGTGCCGTGAAAGGACAGATTGTCTCCGTATTTGGCAATATGGTGATTGCCGAGATCGGCGGTCATGTGGTTAAAAATTCCGTGGCGCACTGCCGCCGTTCCGACGGGGCCGAGCTCCTGTGCGAGGTTATCCGGGTACGGGGCAGGATGGCCGATCTGCAGGTTTTCGAAGAGACAAGAGGTCTCAGGGTCGGAGATGAGGTGGAGTTTCAGGAGGAGATGTTGTCCGTAACTCTGGGGCCGGGCCTTCTCGGGCAGGTTTATGACGGACTTCAGCGTCCGCTGGCTCTATTTGCGGAAAAAGCCGGATACTTTCTCCGGCCGGGCATATCGGTCTATCCCCTGGATGTTGAGCGCAAGTGGGACTGGTCGCCCGTGGTTAAAAAAAGGGACACGGTTTTTCAGGGAGATACGCTGGGTTTTGTACCGGAGAGTATTTTCAATCATCCGATCATGGTCCCTTTCCATTGGTCGGGAGAGTTCCGGGTGGAGTCTATCGCAAAGGCCGGGAACTACGGCATTGAGGAGAAGATCGCCACCTTAACGGACGCCGATGGACGAAAAAAAGATGTCCGGATGCAGCAGGCCTGGCCGGTGAAACGCCCCTTGTGCCTTGCCCGACAACGACTCATGCCCGAAGATCCCCTGGTGACTCGCATACGTATCATCGATTCCATGTATCCCGTTGCCCGCGGAGGGACCTACTGTATTCCCGGCCCGTTCGGCGCGGGAAAAACCGTGCTCCAACAGATCACTTCCCGGAACGCGGAAGTCGATATCGTTATTCTCACGGCCTGCGGGGAACGCGCCGGGGAGATCGTGGACACGATCCGCGAATTTCCCGAACTTGAAGATCCGCGTACCGGCCGAAGCCTTATGGAGAGAACCATCATCGTCTGCAACACCTCCGCAATGCCCGTGGCGGCCCGGGACGCCTCCGTCTATACCGGGATCACCCTGGCGGAGTATTACCGTCAGGCTGGATTGCATGTTCTTTTTCTGGCCGACTCTACCAGCCGCTGGGCCCAGGCCATGAGGGAGATCTCCGGCCGGCTCGAAGAGATTCCCGGGGAGGAGGCCTTTCCCGCCTACCTGGAAAGCCGAATTGCCGCTTTCTACGAAAGGGCCGGTTTAATAGAACTCCGGAACGGGCAAAAGGCATCGGTGACCATCGGGGGGACCGTCAGTCCGGCCGGGGGAAACTTTGATGAGCCGGTGACCCAGGCCACTCTGAAGGTTGTGGGAGCGTTTCACGGGCTGAGTCGTGACCGTAGCGATGCGCGCCGGTATCCGGCAATCGATCCCCTGGAGAGCTGGAGCAAGTACACGGGTATTATTGAACCGGAAAAAGTTGCGCGGGTTTATTCCCTGCTTCAGCGCGGCGACGAGGTTCGCCAGATGATGACGGTGGTGGGAGAGGAAGGAACAACCATTGAAGACTTCACTCTTATGCTCAAAAGCGAATTCTTTGATTTGTCCTATTTGCAGCAGAATGCCTTTGATAAAGTCGACGGTTCCTCCATGCGCGATAGGCAAAGGTTTGTCTTTGACAAAGTCCTGGAGGTTCTCAGCCTGGACTTCGCATTCGAGGAAAAGGATGAAGCCCGAAGCATCATGATGAAGATCGGAAATCTTTTTAAAGACTGGAACTATGCCCCCTGGAACCCAAGCGTCATAGAATCCCTTGAGGAAGAAGAGTCAGCGGGTGAAGGACAAAAAATCGAAAACAGTGATAAAATTGCCGGCGATCATGAGCATCAAAAAAAAGAAGGGGGCCCGGCTACAAAAAAGAATAAGCGCGAGAACAAAGAGGAACAAGGGAAAAGAGAAAGCGGGGAGACTCGCGGAGATTTCAAAAAGATTCTCGGACAGATTGACGCTTTCCTGAAAACCAAGGGTGGGAGAGCGGCGGACAAAGAAAAAGAGGATGGCCGGGAAAGGCATTCGAGGCACCTCGCCCAAAAAGCGAAAACCGTGAAAGCGGACGCCAGGCCTAGAAGCAGAAAAACACTTTCAGGGCGGAAGACAGAGGGAAAAGACAACAAAGATTTTAAGAAGGAAGAAAGGCCGTGAGAAAGACCTTTGATGAAATAACCCGTATCGCCGGAAACGTGGCTGTGGTGAAGGCCCGGGGCGTGGGGTATGAAGATCTGGCTGTGATCACCTCTTCGTATGGCCCTTCGCTGGCCCAGGTCATTCGCCTGGATCGCGACGAGGTGAGCCTCCAGATTTTTTCAGGCACAGAGGGTGTATCAACCGGCGATCGCGTTCGCTTTTTGGGCCGTCCCATGCAGGCGCCTTTTGCCGAAGCGATGTTCGGCCGGGTTTTTGACGGGTCGGGAGTTCCCCGGGACAATCGGCCAAAGATTACAAGCAAGCGGATCGATATCGGATCCCCCGCCGTGAACCCCGTCAAAAGACGCCGGCCGGATAAAATGATTCACACGGGCATTCCCATGATCGACGTGTTCAATACGCTGGTGGAATCCCAGAAACTCCCCATTTTTTCCGTGGCCGGGGAACCGTACAATGAGTTGCTGGCCCGTATAGGATTGCAGGCCGACGCGGAGATCATTATTCTTGGAGGCATGGGGTTGCGGCACGATGATTACCTTAAATTTCGCCGGATCTTTGAAGAAGGCGGAGTTCTGGAAAGAACGATTCTGTTTGTTCACACGGCCGCGGATCCTGTGGTCGAATGCCTTCTCATTCCCGACCTATGCCTGGCGGTGGGTGAACAATTCTCTCTTGAGGGAAGGCGTGTCCTGGTGCTGCTGACCGATATGACGGCCTTTGCGGATTCTCTCAAGGAAATTTCCGTTACCATGGAACAGGTCCCTTCCAATCGGGGTTACCCGGGGGACCTTTATACGCAAATGGCCAAGCGATATGAGAAGGCCGTTGATTTTGACGATACCGGATCCATGACGGTTCTTGCCTGCGTGACCATGCCCGGCGACGACGTGACCCACCCGGTTCCCGACAACACTGGATATATCACCGAGGGGCAGCTTTATCTGCGCAAGGGGCGCATCGAGCCTTTCGGTTCCTTGTCGCGTCTCAAACAACTGGTAAACGGCAAAACCCGGGATGACCATCGGGCGATTATGGATGCCTGTATCCAGCTTTATGCCCAGTGCGATGACAGCCGGGAAAAGCAGGAGATGGGATTTGAGATGTCGCCGTGGGATCAAAAGCTTCTGAAATACGGAGATCTTTTCGAAAAAAGGTTGATGGATCTCCGCGTCAATCTTCCCCTCTTTGATGCCCTGGATCAGTGCTGGAAAATCCTTGCTGGCTGCTTTGAACCGGAGGAGGTGGGAATCCGACAGGAAATTCGCGAGCAACACTGGCCCGGCGAGATCCACGAACCCGCCTCTCCCAGAAGAGAAAACGACGATAAACAAGAGGAATATTCGGGAATGGACAGGGAGGAGGGCCGCGAAAAAAAGGAAAACAGTTCCATTGGTGAAGAAAAAAACGTCACTGTTTAGCTGTTTGATATCACACCCCTTGGCGTATGCTAAATTAAATCAGGAAAAAATAAAGAGCGAAAGGAATGCCGAGGCCGAAGAAAAAGATTAAGATGACATGGGCGGATCTGAGACAGCAGAGAAGCGCGCTCGAACGGTTTGAGTTTTATCTTCCCACCCTGCTGCTCAAACAGCAGCAGTTGCAGATGGCTATTCTTAAGGTTCGCCGTGAACAGGGGCAACTTCAACAGGAGGAGGATGCCTTTGAGAAGAAAATATCCGCCTACAGATCGGTTTTCAACGATACGGCCGGAGTGAATGTGGCGACCCTGTCTGAACCGGAAGATATCAAGACTTCCACGACGAACATTGCGGGAATCAAGGTGCCGGTATTTGAATCCGCCGTATTTTCGAAGGCCTTGTACAGCCTTTTCGGCACCCCTCCCTGGGTTGACCGGGCTCTTTCCGATCAGCGCGAAAGGAAGATGAACCTTGTGAAGCTCGAAATTGTGGAGCGAAAACTGGCGTTGCTTCAGGCCGAGCTTAAGAAGGTCATGCAGAGGGTCAATCTATTCGAGAAGGTGATCATCCCGGAAGCCCGGGAGAATATCCGCCGTATTCGAATCGCCCTGGGAGATCGAATGACGGCGGCCGTTGCCAGGGCAAAAATTGCAAAGGAAAAACTGCAAGAGCGGGAACGCAGGGATAAATGGGAGGCGGAGTCGGCATGATCGTGCAAATGTCAAAAGTCTATATCGCCGTCCGCCAAGCCGACAGGGATGACCTTCTGGAAACACTGGGGCGAATGAATTTGTTGCATTTTCAGCCGGTTCAACCGGATGAAGCGGTACCGGACGAAGAGACGCTCCGGGAGATTGGGGATTTAGATCGCGCGCTGGAGATCCTGTATTCTGTTAAGCATCCGGAAAAACCGCCCATTCAAAAGCCGCTTGATACCGCGCGCGATGCTATTCAAGTCCAGGCCTTGATCATCGACAACCAAAATCGCCGCAAGGAGCTACGTCAAAGAATAGAAGAGCTAAAAATCTGGGGTGATGTCAGCTCCAGTCAATTCAAAATCCTTCGTGAAGCCGGAATGGAGGTAAGATTTTACGCGATATCCCAGGCACAGGCCCGCGAGGTCCGGGCCGAGTGCAGTGAAATTATATCCCTTTTGCCCGGAAAACGTTTATTGATGGCTCTTGTTGACCGAAAAAAAGAAGTAAAGGTGCCCGACGGTTCCGAATTGATACCTTTTCCGTCTCAAGACAGGGCCTCTATCCTGGCTGAAGCGCACAAGGTTGATATGGACTTGAAACAGGGTTACCAGCGGCTCTCACAACTGGCCGCCCTGACAGGGGATTTGCAGGTTGAACGGGATCGTCTGGTTTCAAAAACCGCCTTTGTTAAAGCGCAGCGCAGCGGGTTGAGCCGGGAAAAACTGTTTGCCGTGCAGGGATGGCTGCCCTCGGAAAAGGTAGAAGCTTTCAGGTCCCGTTTGACCGGGGGAAGGGTTTATGCCGCCGTCATTTCAAAACCGGTGACGGAAAAGGATGCACCTCCCACCCTGATCCGGTACCCCAAATGGGCCCGACCGATCGAGGGTTTGTTCGATATGCTCGGCACCCTTCCCGGATACCGAGAAATGGATCTTTCCCCGTTTTTCATGCTGGCCCTTCCCGTCTTTACAGCGATGCTGATCGGCGATGCCGGCTACGGCCTGCTGATTTCCCTGGTTGGACTCCTGTTTTACAAGAGATGGGTTTGTATGGCCGGCCGGTCCAAAACGCAAATTCTGGTTATTTTCGGCCTGGCCACTTTGTTTTGGGGTATCCTCACCGCCAACTACTTTGGTGTCACACCGGAAACCATGGCCAGAGCCGGGGGATTCGTGGAACCGGCTGAAACAGGGGGCGAGGTGGATTATACGGCCCTTTGGGAGGGGACAGGATTTTACAGTCATGCCGCGAGGATGATGCGGTTGGCGGGACTTTTCTGGGAAGAAGACCCAAAGACGGCACGATTTCTCCTGATGAAGGTGGCGCTTGTCATCGGCTGTTTTCATCTCATCCTGGCACGTTTTCGAAAAATGGTGGAGCTTATCCCGAATCCGCGCGCCCTGGCAGAGGCGGGGTGGATCATCGCCCTTGCCGACATGCTGGCGCTGATCTGGTATTTGCTGTTTGTCGGCGTGAAGTGGGTGCCTGTTTTTTTATGGTGGATTCTCCTGTCGGCCGTGCTTCTGTCTTCCTGGTTCGGCCGGCCGGAAAAGGGCGTTCTAAAAAGAATCCTTCTGGGGCTGGCCTCTTCCTTGCTTCCGCTTTTGAACACGTTCAGCGACACCATGAGCTATCTCCGGCTGTTTGCCGTGGGTCTCGCAAGTTATTTTATCGCGTCCGCCTTCAATGCCCTAAGCGTTCAGATAGCGGAAACGGCAACCTGGTTTGCAGCCGTGCCCATCTTGATTTTCGGACATGCACTCAATATCGGTTTGGCGGCCATTGCCGTTTTTGCTCACGGCGTGCGGCTGAACATGCTGGAATTTTCAAATAATGTGGGGGTGCAATGGGGCGGGTATGCCTACCGGCCCTTCTCCACGGGACCATCAACCAATTCTGGAGAGGAATATTATGGCAATGATGGAATTTGTGGGTCAACTGTCAATGGGGCTCGTCATGGCCGGAGCGACCACAGGGAGCGCCTTGGGGATCGCGGCGGTAGCGAGGGCGGCGACAGGCGCCTGGGCCAAGGAAGCGGCGGCGGGAAAAGCGCTTAATTTTTCTTACATCATTTTGATCGGCATGCCCCTGTCTCAAACTATTTACGGGTTTATTCTTACGCTTGTCGGCCTTGCTCCCCTTGTAACGGGAAGCAATCCCATTGCTGCAAAACATGCTGGCACCCTTCTGGGCATAGGGCTGGCCGGGGGACTGGCCGAGTTCTTCAGCGCCTGGATTCAGGGACTGATCGGGGCCGGCGCCTGCCGGGCCCTGTCCGAGGGGGAGGGAAAGGGTCTGGTCTTCATGATTATTGCCATGGGCATCGTGGAAACCGTGGGGTTGTTTGGTTTTGTGTTTTTGCTTCTGGTACTCCCGTGACTTTCTGTGCAATCATGTGTGACTTATAGAATCCTATTACCATTCGGCGATTTGCTTGGGTTCAATTCCCATCTCCAACTTCTGAGCACAAAAGGCTGTTTTCATGGGGGTGGAATTTTCCGGGTTGTGCCTCATTTTCAGACGAGGCAATTGGAGGAAATTTTCCGGCACAAGGTCCTTAGAATGCTCTTCAAACCTGAACAACAGACAGTTCATTATGCTAATCGGCGTTTATAAGACATTGCACAGAGGCGTCTGCTATGAGCGTCTATAACCTGGATAAGATATTTGGCAGTGTTAAGTTAATATAGCTATGCTATTGTGAGATCTCAACTTATAACAGGAGGTCTCATGGCTATTTGCCCAAAATGCAGTTCTGAAGAATGTGTGAAAGATGGTATTGTAAACGCAAAGCAGCGTTATCGTTGTAAATCTTGCGACTTCAGGCAT
>JAXHTA010000118.1:0-9639 GCA_034190285.1 Thermodesulfobacteriota bacterium
TACACTCACCATGAGTGCAAACCAAACGGTTCGTCAGGATTTGTTGCATTTCCTCAATGTTCTTGAAAAAGCAGCATAAAAATGTAGCAGTCAATGGCAGATTTTATGCAACGTTAGGGTATACTCATCCTACCAAAAGGCAACTGATAAGTGTCTCTCTCGGGGATAGTGCAAACCCCTCCTCGCCTTCAGGCGAAGAAAAGGTTATTGTTGGTTCATTATGCGACTTTAGAGACTTGGGGCAGGCACCTTTGGGCGCGCGGA
The DNA here is from genome assembly GCA_034190285.1 of Thermodesulfobacteriota bacterium. Classification (GTDB taxonomy): domain Bacteria; phylum Desulfobacterota; class DSM-4660; order Desulfatiglandales; family Desulfatiglandaceae; genus JAXHTA01. Next base: position 265 of record JAXHTA010000118.1, read on the forward strand.
TACTGAGTAAAACAACCATTCTTGAATTGCCTCCCTGTTCCCGTTAGGACATTAGCACCTTTCAAAAGAGATTCAGAACTATGACGACAGTCTTGTGTGCAATCTTCTTTTTCTCCGGAGCATCAGCACTTATCTTTGAGATGTTGTGGTTTCAGTTATCAGGGCTGACCTTTGGAAACAGCGTTTGGGCCTCTGCTCTAGTTTTGTGCAGTTTTATGGGTGGGTTGGCTCTGGGAAACGGCCTTGCAGCCTTCTTGGGGCAGAGAACCAAATTCCCTATCCGCTTTTATGCATTCCTCGAGGTAGTCATTGCACTTTCAGGTCTGAGCCTCGTTCTCATGTTTCCAAAGCTGACCCAATTACTTGTCCCTATATTTAGCTGCTTTATAGACCAACCGTTGATGCTCAACCTACTCAGGAGCATTGCTGCGTTTATACTCATGATGATTCCTGCCACTGCCATGGGTTCAACACTTCCTATATTGGTAAAGGCTCTATATGCAGACAGACCCAATTTCGGACGGGTGTTGGGCGTGCTATACGGCTGGAATACTATAGGAGCAATGTCAGGAATTATAGCTTGCGAGATGTTGTTTATCAAGTGGTTTGGCTTAAAAGGCACAGGTATTCTAGCCGCCGCTCTCAATCTATTTGCCGCGGCAATGGCAGTCCAGCTTTCCAACAGGTATCAAAAGGCATATCCTATCTTGGCAGGGGAGGAAGAATCATACGGCTTATCCATTATTTCGTTCAGGGTGATGAGCTTACTGTCAGGCAGTTTCTTGTCCGGTTTCACACTGCTTGCCCTGGAAGTTATTTGGTTTCGCTTCATGCTATTATTCTTCAATAGCCATAGCCGCAATTTTGCCGTAATGCTGGCGATGGTCTTACTGGGCATTAGCCTCGGCGGCCTGTTTGCCTCCAGATTGTTTAAACTTCGATTAGAGGCCCATCGCTTTCTTGTGCCCATTTTACTTATTAATGGCATAATTCTTGTCGGGCTATACACCCATTTCACTCTGCCGTTGGCCGTAGTATCGAGATACAGGGTTGACGCTCTCATACTACTCGCCTCTTTTTTTCTCGTTTTTCCTGTTTCTTTTTGCTCCGGAATTGTCTTCACAATGCTTGGCAAGGCCCTTTATGTAGAGGTGAAAGACGAAACGAAAGCCGCCGGATTGCTAACCCTTGCTAACACAACCGGCGGAATGCTGGGGTCTTTGGCGGGGTTGTTTTTGATTCCGAGTATTGGAATCGAAAAGTCCGTTTTTCTGTTTGCCGCCGTCTACGGTCTGATTGCGGTCTTGGTCTTCAATTGGAGACAACTCAGGCAGTCGTGGGGGAAGGTGTCTTTACATCTTTTGCCTGGAGGATTGCTGCTCATCGCTCTGGCCGTTTTTCCTTTTGGCCTCATGGATAATCATTTTCTGGCAAAATCACGCGCCCCTTACGTCCAAATAACCGGTGAAAGGTGCGTGGCCGTCCGAGAAGGACTAACCGAAACGATTCAGTATCTGAAAAAGGAGCTCCTCGGCGAGCCCTATTATTACCGCCTGATAACAAATAACTATAGTATGTCAGCTAACGACAAGACCGGCAGGCGTTACATGAAGGTGTTCGCTTACTGGCCACTGGCCGTTCATCCCAGTCCTAAGGATGCCCTCTTGATTTGCTATGGATGCGGATCCACTGCAAAAGCTCTTGTCGAAGACCAAGAATTGGAACATATTGAAATAGTAGACACATCCAGTGACATTGTAGAAATGAGTGAAAATATCTTTTCGGACAGAACTGAAAATCCTGTTCATGATCCTCGGGTTACAATACACATAGAAGACGGTCGGTTTTTTCTCCTAACAACGGAACGTAAATTCGACATCATTACGGCTGAACCCCCTCCACCGGCATTTAGCGGTGTGGTTAACCTATACTCCCAGGAGTATTTCCAATTGATCTACGATCGTCTGTCTGAGGGCGGGATTACTACCTATTGGTTGCCTGGATATCAACTCAGGCCTTCAGAGACTAAGTCGATACTAAAAGGGTTTTGCAGCGTTTTTGATAACTGTTCTCTTTGGTCGGGGGCCGGCCTTGAGTGGATGATGGTTGGTATGAAAAAGCCACTGAAAGCCTTGGAAGAGCAACACTTTTCACGCCTGTGGGATGATCCAAATGTCGGTCTGGAATTGCGTTCTCTGGGCCTCGAGAGTCCGGAGCAGTTCGGCTCACTCTTTATTGCAGATGGGAAAAGACTGCATGATTGGATATCTGAAAGCCTGCCGTTGAAGGATAATTATCCAGGGCGATTATCTCCAGTGAATCGAAAATGGAAGGATAACCTACATGTCTATAGAGATTTCATGGGCCGCGAGTCTTCTCGCACCAATTTCATGCAAAGTCGAACTATAAAAATGTACTGGCCTGGACGCCTACACAAGACTGCGGAAAAGTACTTCGCTGTTCGTGACACCATTAATGAAATGTTGCTGCCGCCAACTATGAGGATCATTCCTTCCATTATTAACCTGCACGAATGTATCGCAAACCCGTTGTTGCAAGGCTATATTCTATGGGCGTTTGGAAGTGATCACAAAGCTCAGAGGATTGTCGGCAAAGCTTTCACTGAATCCGAAAACGGAAAACTCGATCTTTCCGGAAGCCATCATCATCTGGCCGGCGGTGCTGCACACAATGGTAACTATACTCTGGCAGAACATTATCTGGACTTAGCCTCAGCAGCAAACGGTGGAGGCTATGGCTTTGGAACGACTGTGTTTCGGATGTATTTACTTTGTCTTACGGGAAATGAAAGGCGGGCTGAAGAAATCGGGCTCGGATACATCAACCTTGATCCGCAGGGGAAAAAGGAAAGAGCACAAGAAATCACGAAGTATTGGACCTGGATTGAATCGGCCCTATAGCACAGGACCATGGGGTCTTTGATCATAAACCCCAACGTTAATTAAATCTTCGGCCCAGAAACGCTACTCTCGCTTTGGCAAAGGAAACTGTAAAGCTCTTTGCAGTTTCTTAGGATATCTCAGATCTTGTGCAACGTTAGGGTTTAGTGATCCGATATTCAAGGTTCCTTTGATCTTCTTTTCACTATTACGTTTTTCGCTATAATTTAGCCTTTTTAAAATAAGGCGCTTTGACCCCACGGGTCCTTACCCAGCTTACATATGTTTCAAAGGGCAGAAGTCTTGCCGTTCTTCTATTCAATTGAGACAATCAGAATACTCGCCGCCATCTTTTGAATATGGGCACTCTTGTGATTTGGCTTCTGCATGAATGATCATCAAAAGGCCATTGATGGATGTTTATTAACTCTGTTTCTGATCTTCTGATAATGTGTCCGATATAAAGCACCCCGACACCCGCCATCAGGATTGACACCGCCGCTAACGCCAGAAAGAGCTCAGGGACCGCGATTATCATTACAGCAATTAAGATCAAGAGGCTTCCGGGCACATAATATTTCATATTCCGCATTTTAGTCACCTCCTATCAAAAGTATCGGTCTTCATGATTTTGCTACTCAAACGGAACATAAAAACTTAAACGCGAGCGAATATAAGACTAATATTATTCCTTCATTTGGAGCTTCCCTGCAGCTTGCTTGCCGCAGGGAACTTCGATTTACTAACATCAAGATGGGTTTTGAATAAGGGATTCCCCGTTATGCGACTTCCCTGTATTCCGCATCAACCACATCATCTGCAGGACCGGATGCTTCGTTGCCCATTGTACTATTGGCTCCGCATTCCCCTTGATGGCAGCCAGTTGAAGATGCCTGTTGATACATCTGGGCCGAAAGACTGTGGGAAGCATGAGTAAGGGCCTCGGCCAGTCGTTTGATCTCTGCAATGTCTTCTCTTTGCATTTCACGCTTTAGATTGTTTACGATTTCTTGGATTTCAGCTCTGGTAGTACTATCCACCCGGTCGCCCAGTTCCTGCATAGTCTTCTCTGTTGTGTAGATTAATCCATCTGCACTGTTTCGCGCCTCCACCATTTCCTTTTTCTTCTTATCCTCTTCCAAATGACTTTCCGCCTCTCGGATCAAGCGGTCGATTTCCTCTTTGGAGAGCCCTGAAGAGGCTGTTATTCTGATGGATTGTCTCTTGCCTGTTGCCTGGTCCTTTGCTGAAACCTCCACAATCCCATTGGCGTCAATATCAAAGATGACCTCAATTTGGGGCGTACCTCTTGGCGCAGGGGGAATTCCAACTAGTTCAAAACGCCCAAGAGTCTTATTATCTGATGCCATCTCCCTTTCACCCTGAAGCACATGGATCGAAACCGCGGGCTGATTATCCTCGGCTGTCGAAAACATCTCGCTCTTTTGAGTCGGAATGGTAGTGTTCTTCTCAATCAGCCTGGTCATCACGCCGCCGAGTGTTTCAATTCCCAATGAAAGAGGCGTCACATCAAGGAGCAGAACATCATCAACATCCCCTTTTAAGACAGCACCCTGTATCGCGGCACCAAGGGCCACTACTTCATCCGGGTTCACACCCTTATTGAGTTCTATTCCAAAGATATTCCTTACTCTTTCCTGTACTGCGGGCATGCGAGTCATGCCGCCCACCATTATTACTTCATTAATATCGCTGGTAGTCAGGCCGCCATCCTTTAAGGCCGTCCTGCAAGGACCCTCCAGTTTATCAAGAAGGTCGTTTACGAGGGCCTCAAGTTTAGACCTTGTTATTTTTATGTTTAGATGCTTCGGTCCACTCGCATCTGCTGTGATAAATGGCAGATTTACGTCAGTCTCCATGGAAGAGGACAACTCCATTTTGGCCTTCTCAGCCCCCTCTTTAAGCCGCTGTAAGGCCATCTTGTCATTCCGTAAATCAATCCCCTGGTCTTTGTGGAATTCATCGGCCATATAATCGATCAGCCTGAGATCGAAGTCTTCACCACCGAGGTGGGTGTCTCCGTTTGTGGCCTTGACCTCAAAGACCCCTTCGCCGATTTCAAGAATTGAAACGTCGAATGTTCCCCCTCCCAGGTCAAACACTGCGATTTTTTCCTCGGTTTTCTTATCCAGGCCATATGCAAGGGATGCGGCCGTCGGTTCATTTATGATCCGTAACACATTAAAACCTGCAATCTTACCAGCGTCCCTGGTTGCCTGTCTCTGGCTGTCGTTAAAGTACGCCGGCACCGTAATGACAGCATCCGTAACCTTTTCTCCAAGATACTCTTCTATGGATTTTTTAATATCTGCGAGGATGTAGGACGATACTTCAGCCGGGCTATAATCTTTCCCACGAAGCTTGATGCAAACATCGCCATTTTCAGCCTTTTCTATCCCATAAGGAAGGATGTTGATATCATTTTTCACCTCAGGTGAGTCGAATTTGCGCCCTATTAGTCTTTTTACGCCGAACACCGTATTCTCGGGATTGGTTATTGCCTGTCTCTTGGCAATCTGCCCTACCAGTCTTTCTCCCTTGTCGGAAATGGCTACCGTTGACGGAGTCGTCCGGCCCCCTTCAGCATTTGTGATTACCTGGGCCTCGCCACCTTCCATGACTGCAACACACGAATTTGTTGTTCCTAAATCTATTCCTATGATCTTGCTCATTTTATGCCTCCTTATTTGACTACTGGTGTCTGATGGAAACCAGGATCTTTCGCCATGACAAAGACAGAACGTCACACATGTCGGGATTAACCGTAGAAACATATAGAAGTATTTTAAACAGCAAGCTTAGAGCCAACCGAAAACATCTATGTACAATAGAATTATCTTTCGGGCACCACTTCAATATGTTTTCGGCGTTATAAGTTGCGCCCCAAACCAGGCCCTTAAAACTATACCGGGTTCACTTTTTGACACTCACCAGATCATGTCCTTAGCAAAAATATAACTATTATCCTTGTCATGTCAATAATGCATGCTCCGTTTCCCTCATATTATTATTCGGTTTGTATGCCTTATGGTAATAGCCTTGGTTCGTGCACAAGAAACATGATTTTTCGTTCAGGCCAGAACGAAACCAACCACAAATCAATCCCCACGGGTCGGTAACCCAACCGGCATACATTTGTTTTAGAGGGCTGAAGTATTACAAGTATTCATGGGAGATGACAAACTCATGCTAGGCGGGCAGAAAATCCGCTCAATAATCTTCAATTGAATCTCCTTTTTCAATAAAGGCCTCGATATTTCTTTGGGCGTTACGACAGCCAGTAATTGCGTTTATAAACTCTTCATAAACAGGATCACCACCACCCAGCAACTCCTTTGATTTTTCTGCTATTTTTTCACCCTGTTTAACATATTCTGCCATCTCCCTCGAAACTTCCTTTCGCTTTTCATGCTTTTCACGCTCCTCATTAATGACGGGGAGGAGCCTTTTGATAGAATACTCCACAAGCGCATCTCTGGGTGCATCAAACTTCTTCGATGTTTCATCGAGACAACACAGGGTCTTCCTGCTAAGGACAAAAGTTTTCGGGCTTCTGTCCAATCTCTTGAAGCTTCTATGCTGGATATCACGAGCAATCTTATTCAGTGACTCTACATCACCCATAAGATGATCAAAGATATATTTCTGTTTTACTCCCAGTTGGGCCGAGACAATACTTAGAATATCAATTGCCTTCCCAGTCAGCTTGAAAGTCGCTCTTACGGACTGTCTTGCTCTCAACTCAGAGGAAGAAGGTACCGTCAAGGAAGAATCATCTCTCCTTTTTCTTTTTTCATCTTTAACCATATGGATCTCCTTCAGGATATTCTGATCGTCGTATTCTATGCCTCATTATTAATAATATATATCTATTTTGATAATACAATCTTTTTTTCATAGCAGTATTGACATAATTGAAGACTGTTCTTAACTTAGTCAACAAGGAAGACGACCGAATATGCAAAGCATATATTTTTCATGTAAGGAGGTATAAAATATGAACGTCATAAGATTTAGCCCATTAAGGCAGATGGAAACTATTTCGGATCGATTCAATAGGCTTTTTGAAGCCCCCTTCCATCCAACACCTTGGTTTTCTGAAGAATCAGGGCTTCGAGATTGGAGACCGGTCGTGGATGTATACAATGAGGGCGAGAAGGTCATCATCAAAGCTGAACTTCCCGGCGTTGACAAAAAGGATATTCACGTTGATGTTAAGGATGGTACTCTGACGCTTAGCGGAGAGCGCTCCTGTACAAACGAAGCTAAAGAGGAGAACTTCTATCGGAAAGAAAGGGCTTATGGTAAATTCAAGAGGTCTTTTGCTCTACCGGAGGGTCTGAATCCAGACAAGATCGATGCTGATTATAAAGACGGTGTTCTGAAGATAGAGATCCCCAAGCCTGAAGAAAAGAAGCCTAAAGAGATTACGGTCCACTAAGATGACAATTAATCCAGATTTTCAAGTCCACGGGGTGGCTCAACAGAACCACCCCTTTCATTTAAAGACAGAAAAACTTTCGGCCTTTGGGCCAGGATCCATTACTACTCCAGGTCAAGCCAGATATAGCCTGCCTATATGGCAAATCATCATAAAATCAAGCAGAGGTCACAAGTTTTCTCACCTTTTCTTCTATTTCATCTCTTATCCGGCGTACGAAGTCTATAGGCTTATCTGACGGATCGATTATATCCCATTCCTCCTTAGGAACCCCTGACAAATAGGGGCAGGCATCTCCACAACCCATGGACACCAGAAGGTCCGGACGAGCTCGGCCTATGGCCGCGTCAATTGATTTTGGCCTATGAAATGCCATATCAATGCCTTTTTCGGCCATAACCTCCATCACCACTGGATTGACCTTTAGGGCTGGTGCACTACCCGCGCTATCTGCCGCGATCCTGTCGCCAGCCATATGTTTAGCAAAAGCGCTTGCCATCTGACTGCGACAGGCATTCTCCATGCACAAAAAGAGGATTCGTTTTCTACTCATCAAGGGCAACAGTATTGTATTAGCCTTCTCTCTTGCATCTGTCAGGGCAGTTGGATGGTTGTTTATCTCTCCCGGGCCCTCGATCTGCCTGTACCCTAATAGCGCATCAAAACTCGCTCCAAGAGCGTCAAAAAAGTACTTGGCCGTAAGATTAAGGCCTTCAAACAGATTCTGCCCTTTTGTGGCCCCAACGGCCAGCACAAAGCCTTTTCGCCATTTGCTGAGAGGATCCATTAGACTGTGAATATATCTTCTGGCCCACAACGCCTGTGAACGGTCAATCAGGGCCTTCATCTGGGCGGTAGGCCCATAGAAGAAAATCGGAGTGGCCATTACAACGATGTCTGCTCGGCGGAGCTGAGCATAAATTTCGGGCATGTCATCTTCAAATGGACAAAACCCGTCCCTTTCGCAGGTGCCACATTCGATGCACGGCTTTATATTTCTTCCAGGCACATATAGATTCTCTGTATTCCCGCCGAGCCTTTCGGCTTCGGCGAGAAACGACGCAAGAAGAGCGTCCGTATTTCCTTTCTTTCGCGGGCTTCCCTGTAAACCGAGAACAAACATTTGAAGACCCCCCTTTATCTCTTCTTTCTCACATCACACCCATAAAGAACGCGTCCAGGTCGGCATCATCTCTAATTCCCAAGCGTGTAAGCGAAAAATCATAGCGCACAGGATCTCTTGGTTCAAACCTCCTGAATGAGTCAGTAACCTCCAAAGCAGTCCGCATATCCGGGTTTTTTTGTTTTGTCAACCCCAACAAAAGACATATTCGATGCATGTGTGTATCCAGGGGAATAATGAGCTTGGAAGAGCTTACCCCCGACCATACACCCGGGTCCACCTTGTCCTTTCTCACCATCCAGCGCAAAAAGAGATTCCATCTCTTGCATGCGCTGCCTCTCTCGGGCAAAGCCAAGAGGGTGTTTTTCTGCCGATCAGACTCTCGTCCAAGTTCTCTTACCAGAAAGGAGAGGCCATCTAAGACCGTGTTATCCCGGTTGCTGAAACCGGAAAGAAAGCAGCGGTAAAGTGAGCCGTAACGCTTGATCACAGACCTTGCACCGATGAGCATTCCTGCAAGATCGTCACCTGTAGTAAAACGATGTCTAAAATCTGAGAAAACTTTCAATATGAGTGAAGGTGGGGTTGAAAGCAAGAAATCATAAGGGGACGATCCCATTTTTTCAAGAACACGTGATACGCTCTTGAGTATCTGAGCCACCCTTCCATAGGCCAACGAAGATGCTATGATACCTGCAATTTCAATATCCCTTGAATCCGAGTACTTGTAAAGGAATTCAAGGGGATCAGGGTGAACCCACTTGCGGGAGTTATACTGCTCGTAAAGCCTTTCAAGGTGCGACTTATCTACAAGCTGTTTCATTGCCATATTCATCAGGCTTCCCAATCATTCTCTAGGTGAATTAAAAACTATATCTTATGCCAGCATA
>JAXHTA010000119.1:0-9629 GCA_034190285.1 Thermodesulfobacteriota bacterium
AATCCCCTCTTAGGCAGCGTATTCAACACATTCGGAAGCCGTGATTTCATCGCGGCCTTGGTAATTGCTTTCAGCTCATTGTTCCACAATTTCATGCCAAGGGGAAATTTCAACGAAAGGTCCACCATTTGGTTGTCGCACAGTGGAGTCCTGGCCTCTACGGAATGTGCCATGCTCACTTTGTCTTCCTGATTGAACAATGTTGGCAGATATGTTTTCAGATAGAGACGAAGAAGCCGTTCTCCCGGCAAATCATCCTTGCAGTTCATGTATTTGGCAAGGCTTTCAAATGGCTCAAAACCATTGTTCCGTTCTAAAAAATCGCGTGTAAAAAAGCCGTCCCTTCTCTTCCTAGGAACCATGATAAACAGTCCGGAGCCTACCTCAGGATAGATTAAAGGATAAAGTAGATAGTACATGACCCGGGTCCACTCGTCCCACTTTATTCCCCAAAGTACAGAGATGATTTTCTTTGGGTTGCCTCTTAGAGTCTCTTTTAGCATGGCTACCTTGTAGACCTGGTATCCGCCAAACATCTCATCGCCGCCATGCCCTGTCAGGACGACCTTCACGTCGCGAGACACTAACTGAGAAACCATGTACTGTGGAAGCGCCCCCGTGCCAAGAGTTGGCATATCAAGGTGATAAATGACCTTGCCGATGTATCGCAAGTAGTCCTGTGGAGTTATTTCGATTTCATGAACAACGGATCTGATATTCTCAGCCACAGCCCTTGAACCGATCCTCTCGTCGTAATACGGATCATCAGTAAATGCCCCGGTGAACGTATGAATAGGCTCATCAATAAGTCCGTTGGCAATCGTGGCAACCGATGAAGAATCAAACCCCCCGCTCAAGTACGACCCGACAGGAACATCAGCTATCATATGCCGGGCAACCGAGTTGTTCAAAACTTCACTGTACTCCTCAACCACATCCTGAAAATTGCAGGCATGATTTTGCGTAAAGGTTATATCCCAGTAACAACCGGATTCTATTCCGGAAGGGGTCCACCTCAACCAGCGGCCGGGGAGCAGCATATTTATTGACTTGAAAAAAGTCCTTTCACTGAGAATATTTTGGAAGGTCAGGAATTCGTAAATGGCATTGAGATCAGCTTCCTTCTGTGAAATCAACGGAAGCATTGCCTTGATCTCGGAGGAAAAAAACAGGGCATTGATGTCTTCTGTGTAATAGAGCGGTTTTATCCCCAGCCGGTCTCTCGCCAGCAGCAACGTCGCTTCCTCCCTGTCCCAGAAACCAAAGGCAAACATTCCGTTTAAGTCCGTCAAACCCGATATCCCATGCTCTGCAACCCAGTAAAGCAATACCTCTGTGTCCGACCTGGTAACGAACCGGCGACCTCGCTTTATCAATCTCTCTTTCAACTCAAGGTAATTATAGAGTTCACCGTTATAGACCAGGACGTATCGGCCATCCGGGGAACTCATGGGTTGGTGTCCGCCATGGACATCGATTATAGAAAGCCGTTTATGCCCCAGGCATATATGGTCGTCATAGTAGATCCCTTCATCATCCGGGCCTCGATGGGCCATAAGCTCAATCATTTTCCGGATTGAATCCAGATCTTTTTCCGTTCTGCTATTACGGACTATTCCGGCAATACCGCACATCGTATTTTCAGGCCATTCCTTGATAATCGTTCACTGTTCTCAGTTCACGCTTTGCGGTCTTTAACTGCCAAACGGCAAAAACTCTCAAAGAGAAGCTCCCATAAATTCCTGATGATGTCTGTTTACGTCAACCGTGAACGGTTACCTTCTGTGAAACTCTGCGGTTGAAGAAGAGCAGTGCCGCCAACAGGCACAATACAATAATAAACGAGATAAATGAAATATACAGGCCGTAACGATTCGCAAGGGATTCATATCGAAACGTAAGGACATATTTTCCCGGATATAGTTTCAGACCACGGAATATATGGTTTGCTCGCAAAATCTCCTTTTGTTCTTCCCCAACATAGACATTCCATCCCGGATAAAAGGTGTCGGTCATCATAAAAAAGCACTCTTCGCGAATGTCGCAGTCAATCTCAACATATTCATCTTGATACTGCACGAGCTTAACCTCGCCAAGACTGGAGGAAAATGCATTGTCACTCATAAATAAGACCTCGTTTTTACCGCTGTTGTTCAACACGATATCCTTTTCACGTTCCACAAACACCTTACCAAGTAATCCATGGGTTTTGCTTTTCATCAATTCAACAAGAATGATTCCAGCCCCTGTAATTTCTACTACTTGCCTGCCTTGTGGCCCTTCTGCGACGGCCAGCATCTTTTTCTTTGCCTTTGCTACCGAAGGAGCGAGCATAAGTCTAGGGAGGACCTTTTTGTTTTCGTAAATAAAATATTCATCCCCCTTCCTAATTAGCTCAAGGTCCCCTTGCGCTTCAATCCTGTTGTATGAAAACAGGTATTTCACTCCCGCAAGACTCAGCAGGTTCGTTAGTGGCGCCTTTTCATCAACCCCGAAATAGAGCGGCATGGCCATTTGGTTGTAATCCGAATTTCTCTTGGGAATAATTGCGACCCCCACCCTTGAAAAAGTGCTCGCTCCAAGATAGGGGGGTATGAGCCATTTCGGCATAATTTCGGGACGGAATGACTTTCCCCATTCCCTGTGCTCATTATTATACACGGATATGACTCTCTCAGTCGGCCTCAGGTCCCTTAAGAAATCATATTCCGGGCATTCTTTTTCCACATAGTCCAGCCCGTCTGTAAACAAGGTCCGGTTTAGATAGAGGTAGCAATTCTCTACGGGCAGTATGAGGGCGGCAAGCAGAAACATGAGCGTCGCTTTCCCTATCTCCTTAGATGAACCAAGGCTGTCGATTCCATATGCAATCCCCACAACCAGGCCTATGAAAGGTATGAATGAACACCTGTAATAATAATCCGGGAGGATATGCCCTCCGAGACCCGCCAGAACTCCGGGTAAACCGTAATTCTTGACACCATATTCAATCATCAGGAATATACTGACAGCGAAATATGCCATCGAAATATCGAAGAGAATCAGTCGTCTATCCGACCTTTGCCTCTTAAACAAAACGAAAATCAGGAGACACAATTGCGCTATACCGGCATAATATCGCATGGGTTGATTGTCAAAAATAAATGCAGACGGGTCTATCTTCTGAACATAGTTGATTGACGGGTCAAAAAAAGCCCCCGTCTTTGGGTCGCATACAAAAATCAGGATCAGGAGAAATACCCCGATGGACGTGACGGTCTTCCCTTGTCGGCTGTGAATAGCGAAAGCTACAAAAAATATTACCATGGAATAGACGATGATCTTTCTGTCAAATGAAACATCCCTGGTCCCATGTTCAATAACGTTTAAGGTAGGCAGAATCTCAAAAAGAACTAATAGAAGGTTAAGCAGAAACGCGGCCCCGATCAGACAGATGATGGTGGTAATTGGTTTGAACGTATCGATCAGAGAAACTTTATCCCGTGATATGAGATCATTATATATTGAGTAAATGCGAAACAGGACGAATGGCGCTATGATAAACCAGAGGAAAAAGGCGTAGCTTTGTATGTTCGATGAAAGGTAACAAACTGAAAGAACAACAGCCAGAATCAGGCCGTAAGTTGACGCCCGCATTATGTCGGCATAGTTTGCGATCAAAAGATCCAACGTAAGAATCACCAATGGCAGCAAATAGACTATGCTCGCCATTTGAGGATCCTGGCCAAATGCAGCACAATACGGATTCAAGGGATAGATCAGTGCACAGGAGGCGGATGCGATGGCGCTGAATTCATATTTTCTGAGTAGAAAATAGGTGCCCAGCCCGGCTATGAATTTCAACAATATATCATAGAATATTATTGCACTGCTGAATTTTCCAAAAAATGCAAGAAGCACCAACGATGGATTGTAAAATCCAAGTCCAGTGTGAATTGGCCCACCGGTATAACACTGATTTGTCCAATACTGCGGTACGAAATCCAGATTCCTGAAATTGTCTATTTGAAGTTTTATATAAAGCAGAGGGGAGGAAGCGACTGAATTGATATGATAAATTGATTTTCCGTCAGTGAAATAATTTATGTTGGATAACAGACATAAGGCTATAATCAAAAAAAGGACAATCAAAGTCATACATTTGGTTGTTGTCAATTCGGTCTTTCCTATTTCACACAATAAGTGTCACGAACAAGCGGCACTTCATTGCTTACAGAATTCATTGCACTAATTCTTCTCTGGAATTTGACCCTTCCAGACGGGCGTTTATCCCAGGCAGATTGGACCTATATCTCAGCTCTCCTTCTTTCTTCAGCATCCTCAAGAATCTTCCAGTAATTATACTGCCAGGAGCGATACTGCCAATCGGGACACTTGTTGCATATGGAGATATCGTTGCCATGCCCTGAGAGATGTTTTTCGCGAAAATAGGCAAACTCGGGGCCATGCCAGATTTCTCTAATTGTCCGTTCCATAATATTTGCGAATTTCTCTTTGAATGCGATATCTTCTCCGCACAGAGTCACGTCGCCCCGTGAGTCGATATTAAACCGTTCAAAGAGCCACGGGCATGGAACACGTTCTTCGGGCGGAAGGTATGGGGTCGAATCCGCGGATTCATTCTTGTTATAGCCCCAGGTCAAATACTTTCTCACCTGGACCTTGTCCACAATCCCGGACCAATATTCTTCAGCCGCCCGGACATCCACACCCTTCTGGTTGATCACGCTTGTAATAACCCTGGTATCCGCCCGGAGCCGTTCACGGATGTCAACTGCGAACCTGACATTTTTATTCAGCCTTTGCCAGTCAAGTCCCGGCCTTACCCGGTTGTAGGTTCCCCTATCGCCGGCATCGGCGCTGAATTCGATGACATCCACCCCTGCTTCGATGAGAGCAGCCAAGCTTTTCTCGGTGAACTTTGATCCGTTTGTTATGAGGCCTATTTTTGACCCTCTGTTTTTTGCATACACCATAAGTTCAACAGCCTTGGGGTGGAGCATTGGCTCGCCGCCGCCCGAAAGCCGCAAGTAGGCCCCGTGTTCTCCGCATTCATCGGCGATTTTCTTGAAGACCTTTTCAGGCATTACCATCGCATCTTTGTACGCCGAACGAATATCGGAATTATTATACGGACAGTTGGGGCATTTTGCATTGCACACATAGACAAAGGACAGCACAAGCATCATGGGAAAGTCTTTTGCCTCTTCCCTTAAACCGTAAGCTTCCTGGGTATGGATGTTTTTTGTTTTAGGCACCATTTCACAACCGTTTTAATTATGGAAAGAGAGATAAATAGAGTAAGCAAGGGTTTGAGAAAATCCCTATTTGGAAAAGGGACCGTATGATCAACGGGTATCTTGTCCCAGCCGTTCTTGTATCCTCTTCAGCCATTTTTCAAGCAAGAGAGCATAGCTGTCAAGACGTGCATATATCTGTCCGGAGAGCCCCTCATTATATGTATGGGAAACCAAATTGCGATCATCCACCATTTCTAATGCCTGCATAGCCTCTTCCTCACCAAAAATTCCGACTTGCATACATGAACGGATCACGCCTTTTGGTGAGCCGATGTCCAGGCCCTCAGCTTCTCTTAGAAACATCTTTGCCGCCTTCCAAACAGCTTCAAACGTATATTCGAATCTTTGAATTGAGGCGTCGCGGGCAATAACAGAGACATCTCCAAGATTGAGCGCTTCCCGCAAAGTATCCAGTGCCCTCTGTGCGCTGGAGATCTTTTGTTTCAATCTGTCCACAGTATCCCCTCTTTTTGTATTCTTTCTACCCACGCTTGTCCCAATTCGGAGGCATTGACCAGGTCCACGGGAAATGGGATACAACTTTCCTCCAATTCTTCCCTGATCGAGCTCAAAACACCTGATGGCAAAGGCTCAAGAGGCAGCACAG
Organism: Thermodesulfobacteriota bacterium; assembly: GCA_034190285.1. Lineage (GTDB taxonomy): Bacteria > Desulfobacterota > DSM-4660 > Desulfatiglandales > Desulfatiglandaceae > JAXHTA01. The sequence goes on from JAXHTA010000119.1 coordinate 5,908, forward strand.
CAACGTCGATATCAGACGTCCTTCCAGCCTTGCCCTCAGCCTGCGAGCCGAAAAGATAGACCTGGACTCGATATCCCTCAAGCCGCTTTGAAATTGTCTTTTGTGTTTCTTTGAGAAAATCCATTATAAGAAAAACTCGGCATACCCCGACTGCCAGTCGCGGCATTGACGGCACATTTGAGGAAGCTCACCAAATCTGCCCTCTTTGTGCATAGCGCGGTAGCCTTTGAGCTGTCCTTGCCACAGCTCCTTGATCTTATGTTCATTGGCATTCCCGCACTTCACCTGACAGTGAACGTCCACAGAACAGAGCGCAACCTGGCCATCGGCGCAAATATTGATCGTCCGCATGAGCCAGTAACAGGGCTTTCGGCCAACTTGCTCATTCTCCAGGAGGTTTGATGCTTCTACGAGGCCCGCCCAACTCACCTTAGGACGGATTTTTACGTTCACGCCCTCCTTTGTCCAAAAGGCCTTGAAGCTTTCAACCTCATCTTCGTTAACATCACTGATGACAAACTGGACAAACAATTTCTGCGTCCCGCTTCCGTACGCGCTTAACAAATCACGGTATTGCAGGACATTATTGACGGCCCTCGAAAAGTCGCCGCCCACTCTTATTCTATCATAGGTCCCTTCAGTTGATGCGTCGATACCTACGTACATGGCATCCAGGCCGGCCTCAATGACGGGGACGGCCCTCTCCTTGCTCATCATCACGCCATTAGAATTAAGGACCACATCCGTAAGACCTTTCCGCTTTGCATACCCTATTCTACCGGCCATATCCCGGCACATAAAAGGGTCTCCAAAAAAGATCTCCCACACCCGCGCATCGGGTTTCTCTTGGGCAATTTCATCGATCAGCTTACGGTAAAGCCCCATGTCCATGAGCTGGGTTTTCCTGTATTGCCTCATGTTCTTGTGATCGCACATGGAACATCGGAGGTTGCAGGCATTGCAGTTGTCAATGAGGATTACCTCCGGGAAATCATCGGCCTCTTGTGTACGATCGGCCCTGTGACTGTCACTCTTGTATCCCATACCATTTCCTCTATCGCAAACCTGAACCTTCCCTGATTTCTCTCACAAACATATGAAAATCTTCTAACCCGGCACGGACGTTTTCCAAAAACAACTCATCATCAAACCGCCAGTAGTGATGCAAAAGCATATTTCGAAATCTGCCAAAGATTCCAACCACTCAATCAAATATTTGGGAACAATTTGAAATTTCTTAGCCTTCCCGAAAGCTTCCGCGTATGCACGGAAGACTACATTGTGTTTTTTTGCAGGTATATGTTGAATTGTGCTGACGATGGCTTCGGAAATTACAATTGTCGAATAGTTGATGCTCCTGAGGAAATTTTGATCCTGCAAAATAAGTTCCTCTTTCTGTTCAAGAACCGAATGAAGATCTTTCGTTTCTGTCACAATATCATTCAGATATTTCTCGATACGTTCCTGATTAACGTGCACAAAAGGCCTCCATTATTTCACGATCGAGTTCTTTCTCGTGCCGCATCAGAAATTCATTCTCAACAAGAAACTGTAAGAATGCCTCAATTCTGTCGCCAAGAAATTGGGGAGATCCGTTTTTGAGTAGAATTCCCTGGTTAACAGCCTCATAAAAAATTTCAGGATGCACCTCCTTCAAATCAAAAAAAGGGACATCCACGTGCTCCTCGGCAAGGCCCATGGCCTGGGTAATTCCACAAATGAGATCAAAGTAAACAGCATCCTTATTAATTCCCGGATAGAGCAAGATCAGGATGTCGAGGCCATTCACGACAGGCTCAACCATTACTGCGAGCCGAAAAGGTAGGCGCCGGCAACTTCACGAGACTCCTGAAAGACCTGTTTCAAAATGTTTATATTGTATTTCATGGCGGTGGCTCCATCACAAAAATCTGTTGATCTTCGCTCAACTAACGTATTACTCTTTATCATCAAAATCTCTTTTGAGAATCCTCATAGTTGCAACATCAACATATTTTCCTTCAATGAAATAATGTTCTTTGAGTAATCCTTCCTGAACAAAACTTAGCTTCTTATAAAGGGCAATCGCCGCCTGGTTATCCACCCCCACATTCAGATATATCTTATTCAGGTTTATATTTTGAAAGGCATATCGCAGCATGAGTGACACTATCTCAGTCCCAATCCCTTGCTTCCAGAAGTCTCGTTCACCTATCAAGATCCAGAACTCCGCCCTCCTGTGTATCCAGTCAATATGGTACAGGCCCGTGTTGCCGATATGCTGTTCGCCGTTCAGTGTCTTGATGGCAAAGACTATTTTTGAAGGATTATGTATAATGTCCTCATACCATCTCGCTTGATCAGCCTCGGTAACCGGTAAGACCCTGAGTATTCTTGACTGCAAAAAGCTATCGTTCACCCAGGCTCGCGCCCTGGGTAAATCTTCCCTTTCCAGGTGAACCAATTTGACTTTTTCTCCAGTAACCATGACCTCTCCAATACGTTACGACTTGACCAGCCACGCTAAAAAATCCCAAGCGACTTCAAGAACGCGCCCAGTGCTCCGATTATTGAGATCGCAATGGCAATAGTAAACATTCGAATAGTAAATGACCGCTACGTCTCATGCCTGTGATTTAATTTGTCGCCAAGACGATCTATAGAAGCTATGATTTGATCGAATCTCTTGTCCACTTGCTCGAATCTCGTCTATCCACTTGCTCAAATCGCCTGTCAACATCGCTGCGGAAATCCTTGACATCATTCTTCAAGCCGTCTATCTGGTCCTACATATGGTCAAAACGGGCCTCAAAATACCTGGATGTAGGAATGATATGGGCCATAAAAACATCTATCGTCTTCTTATCCAGGGTAAGGCCCTCCGGTTCTTTATCTTGTTCAGGCATGCCGTCTGCTTTCTTTTTTATCAGCCAAGTCCTTTGAAAAATAGTAACTACTCAGTTATATAGGCTGAAGACTGTTAGGGAAAGCACATTTTAAAGATATGTTTAGTGCATTAATTAGATATTTTTGCTAAGAAATAACAATCATGTTCTTCCGGTCCCTCAGCCTTCAGTCTAAACAGCTTCAGCCTGACTACGTGAGTAGTTACGAAAAATACCACTTTGCTTAGTTTGTCCGCCCGTAAATCGCGCCTGTCTACGTCGCACAAGCAGGCGGAATAACGTTATGAACCGAGTCCTTTATGCCACAGGGCAAAACACACCAAATTCCAGATTTTCGCATTCACTGTTTCGTTGCCGGACTGAAATGTCCTTTTTAAGTCCTTCACATATTCTAAATCAAAAAAATCCCCTGAAAGCAAATCCAAGCTTTCTTCCACCCAGCCCTTAAGACTGCCGTGCATCCAAGAATATATGGGCTGGACGAACCCTTCTTTCGGTCTCTGGAGCAAATCCTCAGGCAGCAGCTTTTCCATCGCCCTTTTATGTATATATTTGACGACCCCGTTCTTTATTTTGAGCTTTCCGGGTAGTCTGTTGGCGAATTCAATGATTCTATAATCAAGATAAGGGACCCTAACCTCGACAGAATGGGCCATGGAAAGGCGATCCACAAAGGGTAGAACCTGGTTTGGCAATAGTTCTTTCTGATCGATTTCAAGGCTTCTATTCAAGGCGTCTGTTGCCTTTAGACCCTCAGCGGTCGTTTGGTAAAGGTTGTCTAAATGGGGGTACCCGACCGCATCCAAGAAGTTTTTGCTAAGAAGCCGTCTTCTCTCA
>JAXHTA010000012.1:0-18228 GCA_034190285.1 Thermodesulfobacteriota bacterium
CCGAGAACCAGGGCGTGTTTTCGATGGAAAGTACAAAGCTCATCTTATAAACCCTATCTGCCTGATAAACATTTTGGTCACCGGGCAAACCGTGCCACCCCGGCACAGCTGCTGGCTGTACTCCACGCCGATATCGCACGTTACCTCCCGGTCCGTTTGGGGCTCGATATATATCAGCCCTCTATCCACAGTGTCGAAGGCAGCAATAGCGTGGAAGCCGTAGCTGGTCCCGGTGTAGTAGTTTAACAGCACCACATAGCACCATATGCCTCGTTTTATCGCCTGATCATTGAGCCTCTCTGCACGAGTAAGGCAGTTGGCCACCATCATCTGATCGGTGCCGTCCTCCCTTAAGAAGTCCATGACCTCTTCGTAGGTCGGCTTCTTCAGGCACAGGCCGCATGCCCCGGTGCCCTCTTGATACCCGTTCCCATAACCGAGGTCGTAAGCCTCAGCCCTGGCTTGCTCTATCTGTCCCATGGTCGCCTTCCTCTGAGCAAGCCCGGCATCATAGCCTCTGGCATAAGCTTGCTGAAGCTCGGCCTCAGCAGCAGCACAGCCACAGGGGAGAAGCAACAAAAATGCCAGCGCCGCACAAAGCTGTTTCATCATGCCGTCCTCATAATCTCTCCTGCCAGCTCTCCCAGGTAGTACAGGGTCTGGTGCTGCCGGCCGAGCCTGGACTTCCAATCGATGCCGCTGTGAGCAAGCTGGTACAGCTCCTGCTGCTTTCTCAACGCCCGCCTCAGCTCGAGGAGAATGGCATAGTAAGCCATGCCGGCATGCCTGGCTTTGTCAATTCCTGATGCAAGCTTGTCACCTCCCAGGTCCAGGGTCCTTATGGTCACAGGGTCCGGCGCGACTACTTGGGCTACCTCCTTGTAGTCCTCAAATAGATCTTCTTCGTCTGGAAGCCCTTTAAGATACAGAAACTCCGTCCTGTAAAGGCCGATCCCCTCCCACCCATAGTCCCTGACCACCTCCACTTCCCCCAGAAACTCGATGTTGGCGTTGATGGCTATTCGATGCCCATCAAGGGTCTCTGCCGGAAGATGGCTTGTCAGAGCAATGCCGGATTTGTATTTTTCGTGCCGAAGCTGCCTCTCCTGATAATTTATAATGGCGCTGTCATCCGGGTTTACGACCACCTCGCCGGAGTGGCCGTCAACAATTAGCAGAACTCCTTCATTCACCAGTTCACTAGCACATTTGAGCCCCATAACTGCTGGCAGCTCCAGGGCCTGCGCCATAATGGCAGTATGAGAAGTCCTGCCTCCCACATCGGTTATAAAGCCCATTACCTTATTGATATTGAGTTCGGTAGTATCTGCCGGGGACAGGTCATGGGCCACAATAATAACACGCTCGTCAATCTCAGTCAGCCCCTCATGGGTCTCACCGGAAAGGTGTCTCAGAACTCTTTCCACCACGTTTTCCACATCGCTGATCCGGGTACTGATGTATTCGTCATCAATCTGTTCAAAAACCTGCCTTATGTCTTCGAGTGATTTCTTGAGTGCCCACTCCGCATTTATCTTTTCATTCAAGATCCTCTGAATGGTAGAATCGCCAAGCATGCTGTCCTTGAGGATCATCAAATGGCTATCCAGGATAAAGGACTGCGCCTTGACCTGGTCGGTCATACGGTCCTTCAAAGTTACAAGCTTCTCCTCCGCGGCGCGAAGAGCGTCCTTGAACCTGTCCACTTCTTGGCCTGTACGGTCATCGTCAATAAGGTATTGGTAAAGGATTTTTACCCTTGACCTATCAATCAAACGAGCCTTGCCAATGATAATGCCCGGGGAAACGCCAATGCCCCGCAATCTTCTTGGCTCGGAGGCAACGTGGCCTTTCATATGTTCTCCCCAAACTTCTGTTCAAATAGCTCATTCAGTTTTCCCATGAAATCCTCCGAATCTTCTCCAACAATCCTGCTCTCTATCTCTGTGCCCCTTGGGCATGAGAGCGTGAGAATTGACAGGATACTTCCCCCATCCACTTCCTGCTCGCCTTTCTTAAGAAACAGTTGGGATTTGTACTGATTGCCCAGCTCCACTATCTTGGCAGCAGCCCTTGCATGCAGACCCAGATTGTTCTTGATCCTAAATTTCTTGACCAGCTCCATCCATCCCAAACCCTTCGAGGCCCCTTTTTCTGGCAAGGCACTCTCTATAGATATGCCTGTAACCAAGCCCCTCTTCACCGGAAAGAAGATTGGCGATATCCCGTACACTCATCTTTTTCTCAGCCAAAAGCTCTTCTATCCTCCCCAGCACTCCTTCACTTAGGACCTGTTCTCTTTCTTCCGCGCCCCTTACAACCAGTGTAAACTCTCCTCTGATTCTATCTTGTGTCAAATGATCCAGGATAGCGCTCGCCGTCCCTCTCTTTACCTCCTCGAACACCTTGGTCATCTCTCTAAGCATGACCATCTGCGGATCACCCAGGATATCCTTTAAGTCTGTGAGCATGGCCTTAATACGGTGGGGAGCCTCAAAGAAAACCATGGTACGCGTGTTGGACACTAGTCTCGTAAGGGCCTGCTTTCTCTTACCGGACTTGTTCGGCAAAAACCCCAGGAAAACGAATTCCTCTGTTGGCAGACCTGAGACCGAAAGGGCCGCAACCACGGCAGACGGCCCCGGAACCGGCGTTACTACTATGTCGTCCTCGGCAGCCCTGTTAATCAAGAAGACCCCGGGATCGGAAATGCCCGGTGTCCCCGCATCGGTCACAACGGCCACATCCAGCCCTGATTTCAAGCGCTTAATGAGTTCGGGGCCTTTGACCTTCTGGTTGTGCTGATTATAGCTGGCAAGCCTTGTTTTGATGCCGTAATGTTTACAAAGCCCTCTAGTATGGGCCACGTTCTCGGCAGCCATAATGTCCACGCTCTCAAGAACTCTCAAGGCCCGCAGGGTAATGTCTTCCAAATTCCCAATGGGCGTAGAAACCACATACAGGGTGCCGTATTTCTTGACTGGGATTTCGGATTTCGGGTTTCGGACTTTAGAACCTTTCTTGTTTGAGTCTTCCATTCCGCGAGCCGGTCAATAGGCCGCCTCAAAGGCATTCTTGACCACTTCTATCCGGGGTTCATCCTCTTCCAGACTGACTGCTATCACGTCAAACCTCGCCCTTGTCTCACAGCAGTCATTGGACTTCATGTAGGCCAACGCAACTTTTGACAGTTGTCGTCTCTTCCTCTCATCCACGGCCTCTTTGGCGTAACTAGTGGGGCCTCCCCTTCTGGTCTTTATTTCTATAAAAACCAGCGTGTCGCCGTCCCTCGCAATAAGATCCATTTCTCCCAAAGGACAGCGGTAGTTGCGAATAATCTTTCTATACCCAAGACGTTTGATCCTCTTGAGTGCCAGTTCCTCACCAAGTCTCCCAAGTTCAATCCTTTCCTTTGTCAAGTCAAAAGACCCCCTTAAAGGTTAAACGGTGAAAAGGGGATGAACCATATTTCTTCAAGGCCTCCTTGTGGCGAGGAGTCCCATATCCTTTGTGTTCATCAAAACTGTAGACGGGATACGTCTCATGGTAGGAACGCATGATTCTGTCACGGTAAACCTTGGCCAGCACAGAGGCAGCAGAGATGCTTCGGCTGATCTGATCTCCTTTTTTGAGGCATGCCTGAGGGATCGGAGAGGGAACCTGATTTACACCGTCAACGAGAAGGAATTCAGGCTGTGGATCCAGGGCCAAAATCGCCTGTCTCATTGCCTCAAGAGAAGCTTTCAAGATATTGAATTCATCAATATACTTGTGGGAGACCACCCCTATGCCAGTCGCCAGAGCTCGGGATTGAATAATGGAAAAAGCCTCCTCCCTGGCCCTTGCAGTCATCTTTTTTGAATCCCGAATTCCCGCTAACTCAACCCCCCTCGGGACGATCACTGCGGCGGCCACAACCGGTCCCGCCAGAGGTCCCCGACCGGCCTCATCAACTCCGGCAATCAAACCATACCCGGCCTTACGGGCCAGACCTTCATAGAAGAATGGGTCACGCATCAAAGGGCCAACGTGTTATCTTTTTTCCTTGATGCGGGCAGCCTTTCCCCTGAGTTTTCGCAGATAGTACAGACGAGCCCTCCTCACCTTGCCTCTGCTAACGATTTCAATTCTGTCCAAGAGCGGGGAATGAAGAGGGAAAATCTTCTCCACACCAATGCCGTAAGAGATCTTTCTGACCGTAAAGGTGGCACCGGTATTCCCTTTCCTTCTCCGGATAACAACTCCCTGAAATAACTGAGTTCTCTCTTTTTCACCCTCTCTGATCCTGGCATGGACTTTGACCGTGTCACCCGGTCTGAAAGCGGGAATATCCGCGCGCATTTGCTCCTTTTCAAGCCTTTCTATGACATCCATGTTCTCCTCCAAAATAATCAGCTCAAAGTTCCCTGCTCATAGAAAATGGGGCTTTTCCTTATGTCCAGTGCCTTCGAACTCGCTTTGCCTGCCTCTGCCGTTCATTAATCAGATATTACATACCATCCCGCCGCAATTTGGCAAGAAGCTCTTCATCCTCTCTGGTCAATCTGGCCTTTCGAAGCAGGTCGGGTCTCCTTTCAAGCGTTCTCCTCAAGGATTCCGTCCTCCTCCATATGCGGATCTTTTCGTGATCTCCTGATAGAAGAACCGAAGGGACGCCCTTTCCCTCGAAAAACCTGGGCCGGGTATACTGGGGATATTCCAGGAGCCCATCTTCGAAAGAATCCTCAAGATGGGATCTCTCTCCCCCCAATACGTCCGGAATCAAACGGCTCACTGCATCCATGACGGCCAGAGCGCCCAATTCCCCTCCGCTCAAGATATAATCGCCAATAGATAACTCCGCATCGATCCAAGACAACCTGATTCTCTCATCTACCCCTTCGTAACGCCCGCACGCCAATATGAGCTGGTCCATCCCGGACAGCTCCCAAGCGGTGGTTTGATCAAATGTCTTGCCTTGTGGGCTGAGAAGAATAACAAGGCTACGGCCATTCACCCTGTCAACTGATTTCAGGGCCCGGCAAATAGGCCCGGCCTTCATGACCATACCATCTCCGCCACCATATGGTCGATCATCTGTGGTCTTGTGGCTCCCCCTTGCAAAATCGCGGATGTTGACAAGTCTGACATCAACCAATCCCCTCTTTACGGCCCGGCCCAGTATGCCTTCACTAAGATAGGCGGAGAACATCTCGGGAAATATGGTGAGGACATCAAACCTCATTCAAATCCAACAACCCTTCCATGGCCGAAATGATCATCTTCCCATTTTCAAGGTCAATCTCTTTGATGACCTCGTATGTTGCTGGGATGAAAATCTCCTTGTTTTTATCTCTTATTACGTAAAGATCATTGCCCCCTTTGGACAAGATTTGAAAAATTCTACCCAAGTATTCCCCGTTATCCAGGTGAACTCTAAGGCCCAATAGTTCATGCCAGAAATACTCACCGTCTTCCCGTGAAAGATCCTCTTTCCTTATGAGAACCTCAGCGCCCCGGTATTCTTCCGCCTCATTTCTGGAACACACTCCTCCCAGCTCCAACAGAAAAAAATTCTTCTGAGGAATAGCAGAGATCACCGCATGTTCACGGACTTCACCTGAAACGGATCTGAGGAAGAAGGTCCCCACATCCAGAAAAGTGGCCTCCGGCCCGGCATAGGCCGAGACACGGAGAAGACCTTTACGCCCGTGAGGACGAATCACCTTTCCCACGAGGAGCAAACTGGCGGATGAAGCTGGACTCAAGCCTATTCAATAATCTCCAGAACGGATCGCTTTCTGATCTTGGTGGAAGCCGCACTGAGAATCGTTCTCATGGCCCGTGCCGTGCGCCCTTGCTTGCCTATGACCTTCCCCAGATCCTCCTTGGCTACTTTCAGCTCAAGAACAGACGCCTGCGCTCCCTCTATTTCCGTGACGACGACTTCCTCTGGCTTGTCCACTAGTGCTTTCGCGATATACGCAACCAAATCCTTCATCTCGACCCACCTCCATGTTTCAGTTCTCCCCCACGTAACCTCAACCTGCTGTTGGATGAGACTTCAGCAACCCCTTCTTTCTCAAAAGTGCCCCGGCAGACTCTGAAAAAAGAGCCCCTTTTTCTAGATAATACCTGACCTTATCCTCTTTGACTTCTATCACCGCAGGATCTTTCATAGGGTCATAATAACCTAATATCTCCAGGAACCTCCCATCGCGTGGCGCCTCGGAATCAGCAGCAACCAGGCGATAAAAAGGTCTCTTTTTGGCCCCCATCCTTGATAACCGAATTCTAACTGCCATATTGTCTTATATCACTCCTCAAATAATAAATTGTCTCTGAACGAAAACCGGGATTTGTAGTCGAGATCAATGCTGGCGTCCCGACGTGTCGGGATTTACCGCCGAAAAATAACGAAAAACCTCAAGGACCAGTACTCGAGCCCAACGGAGATACCGGCGAAAAGCACGGTTTCGTCAGGGCGTTAGATGCCCTTTGTTTGTCGTACTAAAGTCCTATGATATACAGGGACACCGAGTTAACCGAAAAAGGACGACATATCTAGATTCCCCCGCTGAGTAAGACGTTCCATCATCTTTTTCGTCTGGGCGAAACTCTTGAGGAGTCGCTTCACATCCTGGACGGTGGTTCCGCTGCCGCGCGCGATTCTCAGTCTTCTACTCCCGTTCAGGATCCTGTAATGCCGTCTCTCCTCGACTGTCATGGAGTCTATAATGGCTTCAATCTTGACCAGCTCTTTTTCATCCGGTTTGAGTCCCTTCAGTTTCTTAAGCTGTCCCATTCCCGGCAGCATACCTATGATCTGTTCGAGGGACCCAAGCTTCTTGATCTGCCTCAATTGAGCCCTAAAGTCCTCCAGGTCGAATTCGCTCTTCCTGAGCCTTTTCTCCAACCTCACGGCCTCTTTCTCGTCAAATTGGTCCTGGGCCTGTTCGATAAGAGAAAGCACATCTCCCATGCCCAGAATTTGAGAGGCCATCCTTTCAGGGTGGAAGAGGTTCAGGGCGTCGAGCTTCTCTCCCACACCGACAAACTTGATCGGCTTATTGATCACCGCTTTGATGGACAAAGCCGCTCCGCCCCTGGCGTCACCCTCCATCTTAGAGAGAATTACACCGGTAATATCCAGGGTCTCATTGAAACGTTCTGCCACACTCACCGCATCCTGCCCGGTCATGGCATCCGCAACGAGCATGATTTCGGTTGGATTGACGGCTTCCTTGATCCGCAGGAGTTCCGACATCAGCGGTTCGTCCACGTGAAGACGGCCAGCGGTATCTATTATGAGGACATCAGCACCTGCTGCCCCAACAATCGACAAGGCATTCAGACAAATGTCTTCAGGCCTTTGAGCAAGATCCGTAGGGTGGACGGGCACATCGATTTGTCCGCCCAATTTGATTAACTGGTCGACGGCGGCCGGCCTGTAAGTATCCGCCGGTACAAGATAAGGGTTCCTCCCCTGCTTACGTAGAAACACCGCCAGCTTGGCGGCCGTGGTCGTCTTGCCAGAGCCTTGAAGCCCTACCAGCATCAATGAATGGGGCGTGCTCCCTGCCAGTTGAAGTCCTTGCTTTTCCTCACCCATCAACCGAGTCAGCTCTTCATTGACGATCTTTATGAGCTGCTGCCCGGGTGTCAAACTCTCAAGCACCTCCTGGCCTACAGCGCGCTGACGGATATCTTCTACAAGATTTTTTACTACCTTGTAGTTGACATCTGCCTCCAGGAGGGCCAAACGTACCTCCTTTAAGGCATCATGGACGTTAGCCTCGCTTAATCTGCCCCGCCCCGTCAGCTTCACAAATATGCCGTTTAGTTTTTCGGTTAAGCTCTCAAACATGAACGTGGTCCTCTGAAAAATGCAATCTTTTAATTTAATCCGAATCCCTATATTATGTCAATAAAAATCAAGAGTTTTGATGTGCCCTTCCTCACCCCTCCTTCCAGACCTTACTATATTTCGAATTCTGCTGCGGGTCCCATTAGAATGATGCAGCGTCAGGAGAACGCAATAGTCGAGATGTCAGGCCGGCAAAATTCGATTTCTACACTGTTATTACTCCCCTTTTACGAAGAAAGGACTCGCACAAGAAATAAACCAATGCCGCTGATTCCTGCCCCGGGAAGATCTAAGACCTGTATTTTGAGGTTGCCAAGGGAGGCCACAAATTCTAATATCGGCGTCTTGGGATAATCCATAGGGCGGCTCGGGATGATGATTTGAGAGGCTGATATTGTACGGCGATGGAAATAAGCATAGGGGGATCATCAATCCTGTCAAGAGGAAAGGGGAACCCCATGTGGGGCCTGATGCCCTGATGATAATGATTCCCTCCGAACTCAAATATCTGGTCCGGACGGCACATGCACAAGAGATCAGCTTCAATGAAATGATGATGTACCGCCTGTACCAGACAACAGATAAGACCGTTACCCCTCTTACTCTTGCCGGCCCCTTCATAGGGGCGCCTCATGCAGTAATTGCCATGGAGAAGCTGATCGTTCTCGGTGCAAGAAGAATCTGGGTTTTCGGGTGGTGCGGCTCTTTGCAGCCGGGTATACGGATCGGGCATCTTCTAATTCCTACTGGAGCTGTCTCTGAAGAAGGGACATCCGGTCACTACCCTGTAGGAGAAAGAGTTCCCGAATCTGATGCGAGCCTCGACCGGATGGTGGAAGATGCGCTGAGACAGCAGTGCCTGCCTTTTTTCAAGGGACCTGTATGGACAACTGACGCCGTCTACCGTGAGACGCCGGAAAAGGTGAAGGCATATCAGGCCCGAGGAGTCATGGGCGTGGAAATGGAGATGGCAGCCCTTATGACCTTGGCCCTTTACCGATCAGTTAAAATTGCAGCATTGCTTGTGGTCTCGGACGAACTCTTTGATCTCAAGTGGCGGCCGGGTTTTTCGAATCCCTCACTAAGAAAGGCCTCGCATGTGGCCGGGAGAATACTGCTGGATATCGCAGGATCTCTTCACTACAAGGACGACCTCAAACACAAAGATGTCTAAAATAATTGAAGAACTCGAGGGCCTTAGAGAAAAAATCCGTTACCATGACCACCGTTACCATGTCCTGGATGATCCGGAGATATCCGATGGGGAGTATGACAGGCTTTTTAGGCGGTTGCTGTATTTGGAAAAACTTCACCCCGAGTTCGTGACCTCTGACTCCCCCACCCGGCGAATCGGGGCAAAGGCGCGGGATGCCTTCTTGGAAGTAAGGCATCGCCTCCCAATGCTCAGCCTGGAGAACAGTTTCTCAGATCAAGACATCAGGGGTTTTGATGCCAGGATTAAGAGATTATTGGGAGATAACTCGTCCTTTAACTATGCGGTGGAACCCAAGATTGACGGCCTGGCTATCGAGCTGGTCTATGAAGAAGGCTCCCTTACTGTGGCCTCCACAAGGGGGGATGGTTATGTGGGAGAGGATGTGACACCTAATGCCAAGACCATCCTTACGGTTCCCTTGCACCTGGCGCAGCCAGAGGAAGGAAGACCGATTCCGGATCTCTTGGAGGTGAGGGGTGAAGTGTATATGGAGACAGAGGCCTTTGAAACACTGAATCGCACGAGGCTGGACAGAGGCCTTCCGGCCTTTGCCAATCCGAGAAATGCGGCAGCAGGATCCTTGAGGCAACTTGATCCCAGGGTCACGGCAAAGAGACCTCTCAATATGTTCTGCTACGGCATCGGCGAGATCAGTGGCCCTGAATTTGAATCCCACCGCGAACTCATGATTTGCATACAGCAGTGGGGCCTTCGGGTCAACAGGCCCTTCCTCAGAGTAAACGGAACGATAGCCGAAGTAATTGACTACTGCCATCATCTTGAAGAGAAAAGGTCCGAATTTCCATTTGAAATTGATGGGGCCGTCATCAAAGTCAACCAGTTGAAACTCCAGACCCGTCTCGGCCAAAAATCCAGAAGTCCGAGATGGGCCATCGCCTTCAAATTCAGGCCAACCCAAGAGACCACGACCATCACCAAGATTGATGTACAGGTGGGACGCACTGGTGCTTTGACCCCTGTCGCTCACCTTGAACCTGTTTCGATAGGGGGCGTGCTTGTGAAACGGGCGACCCTCCACAATCAGGAAGAAATAAATAAAAAAGACATAAGAGTGTTGGATAGTGTCATCGTTCAGCGGGCGGGGGATGTCATTCCCGAGGTTGTGAAGGCGATTGAATCAAAAAGGACCGGCAGGGAAGTCAAATTTGTTATGCCTGCCCGGTGTCCCGTATGTGACGCGGACGTGGTAAGAAAGGAAGGGGAGGTTGTGCTGAGGTGCCCCAATCCGGACTGCCCGGCCCAACTAAAGGAGTCTTTGAAACATTTTGTTTCAAAGAATGCCATGGATATTGATGGCCTCGGTGACAAACTGATCACCCAGCTAATTGAAAGGGGCCTTGTTAAAGAGGCTGCTGATCTCTATAAACTGCGGGCAGATGACCTCCTCAAGCTGGACAAAATTGCGGATAAGTCGGCAGGAAACCTCATCAGAGCAATAGAAGAAAGCAAGAGAACCACCCTGGCGAGATTTATTTACGCACTTGGGATCAGGCACGTTGGAGAACATGCCGCCGGAATCATAACAGACCGGTTTCAAAGCCTTGAACGCCTGTGCGAGGCCACAGAGGAGGAATTAATCGCCGTTGACGAGATCGGTCCTCAAATCGCAGAGAGTATTGTCTCCTGGTGTGCCGGGGAATCCAACAGACGACATATCCAACGGCTCCTTGAGGCAGGCATAGAAATAGAAACGGTTTTCTCTGTCCCTACGGCAGGTCCTATCGCTGGCAAGACCTTCGTCATTACTGGCACGCTCGTTTCCAGAACACGTTCACAGGTCAAAGAACTCCTGCTTAAAAAGGGCGCAAGGCATGCCTCTCAGGTGAGCGGCCAGACAGACTACTTGGTTGTTGGGGAATCTCCGGGCTCCAAACTCCGAAGGGCCAGGGATCTGGACATTGCTATCCTACAAGAGAAGGAATTTCTCAAATTGGTGGGAGAAGAATAAAAGGGGGAGGCCATGGCTAAAATCAGAGTGCGGCTCATTATCGAAGGTCAAGTCCAAGGAGTGTGGTTCAGGGATTCCACACGCCATGAGGCCCTTGCATTGGGAGTCTCGGGCTGGGTCAAAAATCGCAGTGACGGCGCTGTGGAGGTACTGGTGGAAGGGGCCGAGGATAAGGCAGAAAAACTGATTTCTTGGTGCCATCACGGTCCGCCGGCGGCAAAGGTAAGCATGGTGCGTAAGACCCGGGAGGAATGGACAGGAGAATTCGGCTCGTTTGATATCACTTTCTGATGACAAACACACGGCAGATGCAAAAACAAGAAAATATCATGAAAAAGACGTATTCCATCAGGTCATTTTTTCTGCTCCTGTCGCTCGCCTTGATGGCAGGCTACGGTTGCAGCACCACAAAGTCTTTGGTCCAGAAGATACGGCCGGAAAAACCCGTTTTAAAGAAGCGGATTATGATCCTACCTCTTATAGACCTGGATGGGCCTGGATCGGAAAGGGCCGCACAAGCAAATAAAGGCTTTGTCGCCCTTTTGAGAAAATCGCCCTCACTTCTTTTGTTTGAGCCACCCGAAGGGGGGGCATTTTCTTCAGCGGAATCATACAAATTCGGGATTTTCACACCAGCGAATCTTGTGAAAAAAGCCTACGATGCAAGTATGAATACCCTTATCACAGGCATCTTGGAACCAATCCAAACTAGCACTGAAAAGACCGGGATATGGCCTTTCCGGAAATCCTGCAATATCCATGAAATCTCCATTATCATAAATGTTGTGGACACCCGCAGCAAGGCCCTCGCACTGAGCAGGCTCGAGTCGGAAATGATATCTGTCCCCCTGGACGAAACCCCGGGCGAAAACAAAGGGAAGACCATGGATCAGCTTTTAGAGGAAGCCATTGACCGCATTGTGAAACGCCTGGCCTCGGCGGTTATCAGCAGCCTGGAGCAGCAGCCCTGGACCGGCAGGGTTCTAAGCGTAGAAGACAGCGCCTTGAAGATTAACGCTGGGGACGACGTGGGGCTTAAGCCCGGACAACGTTTTATGGTGTACGCTGGCGGTGAATCAATCACCACTCAAAACGGGAGGTCCTTTGAGCTTCTGGGGAAAAAGATTGGAAAAATTGAGGTCACCTCAATCATGGAAAAGCATTCCTTGGCCGTGCCAGCGGGCAAAGGCCCGTTTCTCGCCGGACAGACGATACGATTCATTCCCTAAGCCAACATCTCCCTTGCACGGGCGACGGCGCGGGGGGTAATTTCGCGTCCACCCAAGAGACGCGCTATTTCCTTCACCCTCGCTTCATGGTCCAACTCCGAAACAACGCTCTGGGTCCGGCCGCGGACAACCTCTTTGCTCACCAAGAAGTGGGCCTGGCCCTGGCTGGCTATCTGGGGCAGGTGAGTGATGCACAACATTTGATGATATTGGGCTAATGAAAGCAGCTTCTTTCCTACAACCTCAGCCGTGGCTCCGCTGATCCCGGAATCAACCTCGTCAAAAATAATCGTTTCCACCGATGCGGTTCTAGCCAGGATAGTCTTTATAGCCAGCATAATTCTGGAGAGTTCGCCACCTGAAGCTATCCTGGAAAGAGCCCTCAATTCCTCACCGATGTTTGGAGAGAGTATGAATTCCAGACAGTCAGAGCCGTCGGCCCGTATATCCTTGATTGCACTCTGTACACCACTTCCGCCATCAACTCTTTCCTCGAACTTCACCCGGAACCTGGTCTCCGGCATATGAAGCTGCTGGAGTTCCTTTTCCACAGCCTTTTCCAGTTTTCCTGCTGCTTTTTTCCTCTTCCTGGAGAGCACATACGCCCTTATTCTTATGTCTGCCTCCGTCTCCTCTCGCTCATTCATCAGCCGATCCAGCTCAGACTTTTTTTCGTCCAGGTCATACATCTGAGAGGCCAGCGTTTCCCGAAATTGCAGGATATCTTCCAGGCTCGGCCCGTACTTTCGTTTGAGCCCATTTAGGAGTTCAAGCCTTTCCACCACCTCTTCCAGCCTGCGAGGATCCATTTGAATCGTCTTTTGAAAATCCCTGAGCAGGAGGGAGCAATCCTCCAGCCTCACTTCAATGTCACCAAGGGCGTCCCTGATGGAACCGAGCCGGGGATCTATCCTGACCCCTCTGTCCATCCTTTTTGCGCAATGGCAGATTGAAGAAAGCAGCGAGTCACGGTTCTCGTAAAGGGTCTGATATCCCTCCGTGACGACCTCGAGCAGCTCTTCCGCGTGCTGAAGGCGCTTTTTTTCTTCGGCAAGCGCCTCGTCTTCACCCGGGTTGAGATCAGCCCTTTCGATCTCCTGGATCTGGAACCTGGTCAGATCCCGTCTCTCCCCGGTCTCATTTATCTCTCTCTCCAGATGATGTATATCATCCCTCAATGACTGGTAGCGGCTGAACACCTCACCAAACTCCGCCCTTTCATCCGAAAGCCCGGCGAAATCGTCGAGCAAATAAAGATGATTTTCTGGTCTCAAAAGAAGTTGATGCTCGTGCTGCCCGGATATGCTTATCAATACGGCCCCTAAACGTGACAACGTCTGCAAGGTGGCCATCGACTCGTTGATAAGGATCTTATTTCGGCCTTCTCGGAAAATGGTTCTCTTGATCAATAGCTCCCCATCGAAAGAAAAACCAAGCCCTGACAACATGTCCTTTAAAAACCGGTGCTCGGGAAAGGCAAAAAGGGCCTCCACCCTGGCCTCTTTGCACCCGCTACGAATGAGATCCGCTGATGCCCTTCCTCCAAGGATCAGGTTCATGGCGTTAATGATAATTGATTTTCCTGCGCCGGTCTCTCCCGAGAGGACATTGAGCCCAGGCCTCAGGGAAATCTCAAGACTCTTGATAATGGCGAAATTGGAGATGTTTAACTGAACAAGCATTAAATCAATCAGACCTGCTCCCAGGTGACCCTGAGGACTTCCTGGTAGGTGGTCTTACCCTCCAAGAGTTTCTTGACGGCGTTTTCCCGCAGGGTCACCATCCCCTCCCTCCTGGCCCGGGAGCGAATGGCCTCCTGATCAGCATGGGTGGTTGTGATCTTTCTGATGGATTCCGTAAAGGGAAGCACCTCCAGAATCCCGGTCCTCCCCAGATAACCCGTGCCCCGGCACTTGATGCAGCCCTTTCCGCGATAAAGTCTTGTCCGGCCGGCGCCGATGAGATTCAGGCCCAGTGCGTTCAGCTCGCTGCCTTCCATCTCAAATGACTCTTTGCAGTGGGCGCATATCCTCCGCAGCAGGCGCTGCGCCAGCACACCTATGAGCGTAACCTGGATAAGAAATGGCGGTATGCCCAGATCCAGCAGTCGCGTAACCGCCGAAGGGGCGTCGTTAGTGTGTAGAGTGGACAATACCAGGTGCCCGGTCAATGCCGCCTGAATGGCGTTTTCCGCGGTCTCAAGGTCCCTCATCTCGCCGATCATGATGATATCGGGGTCCTGCCTGAGGATGTTCCTCAATATCGAGCCAAAAGTAATACCCAAAACGGGCTGCACCGCGATCTGGTTGAAGTCCGCGTGCACCATCTCTATGGGGTCTTCGACGGTCGTGATATTTATCTCCGGGGTTGAAAGGTACCGGAGGGTGGAATAAAGGGTGGTCGATTTGCCGCTGCCGGTAGGGCCGCACACCAGCACGATCCCGTGGGGCATATTGACAAACTGCTGGTAGCGTATCAGGTCCGCAGAGGTAAAGCCGAGCCTTTCCAGGTCCTGAAAGAGGACATCGGGGTCCATAACCCTCATGACGACCTTTTCCCCGAATGCCACGGGAATCGTGGATACGCGTATCTCCGCCTCTACACCTCCTTTATCGGTCTTGATCCGCCCATCCTGTGGTCTTCTCTTTTCAGCCATGTCCAGCCGGGCGAGGTTTTTTATGCGGCTTATAATGGCAGAATGCACTTTCTTGGGAAGCCTGTAAACCGTGTGAAGGACACCATCGATACGCAGTCTGACCAGGCTCTCATCCCTCTTGGGTTCGATGTGTACATCGCTTGCCCTCTGATCAAATGCGTAAGTGAGCAGATGGTTGACGGCATTGACTACGTGCTGGTCGTTGGAGGGGACTTCATCTGCAGATTTCAAACGCACGTATTGCTCTAAGTTGCCAAGGTCTACGGAAGGCCCCGCAAACTGGTTTTCCGCCGCAGCGATGGAACGTTTGAAGCCGAAAAACTCGCCGATGAGCTTGGTGATATCGCCCTTAGTGCTGACAACGGGCTCCACCTTCATGTGGCTCACGCGGGCAATGTCTTCCATGACCTCCACGTTAAAGGGATTTGCCGTTGCCACCATCAGACACCCATCGCTGATGCCGATGGGAAGGACCAGGTGTTTCATGGCGAATGAATGAGGGATGGTGCCCGTAACCAAGTTGAGATCCAGCTTCAAAGGGTCGATCTTCTTATACGGAATTCCCCATTCCCTTGCCAGGACCTGATAAATGGCCTCCTCATCAAGCGCCTTATCAGGATCATCCACCCTATCTATATTAAGAGCACCGATTACATCAATGATCGTAACCGGACTCAGTATCCTGGCCCTGGAGGAGGTGGAGACGCGTGGCATGGCCCGCAGCCTTTCAAGCTTTTTCTGAAGCCCGCCCTTCTTTCTCAGGATCTCCTGCTTCTGCTCAACGGATATAAGGCCCGTATTCAAAAGGGTTTGGCAGACGCTCTCAGGAGAAAACGGACCGTCTGGATTATCTGGCATCTTACAGCACCTTTTGGCAATTACTCACCTTCAACACCTTTCTTCAACAATCGAATATCGCACTGCCGAGTACCGAATTAGGAATTATTTTGCTTTTATTTTGTTTGCCTTCGTCAATCGTCACTCCTTGATCGTTATTCGATTATTATTTCCCCGGCGTAACTTCTCAAAAAGTCCGATTAATCCTCCTATCCAAAGGCCATGTGGGTCTCTTTTTTAAAGGCCGCAACATAAATTCTTAGGCCGCACGTTCAACGCCCCCTGGCTAATTAAATGCTACCTCAGTACAGGCGGAAAGGGCGGCCGCTTATTGAGATGGATTCCTATGGGGCTGCCCTCGGATGAATTTTATGGCAACACCGCCGTTTTCTGAAATGAGGCAAAACTTTGCGGCCTTTAAAAAAGCGACCCACATGGCCCTTTTGTATGCCCGGACTTCTTGAGAACCTACTCCCCGGCAACTTGAATCGCCAATTTTGCAGAAAGAACTTTCAAGATACGGTACTACCAGGTCACATTATCACCAAAGAACTCTACGATCAAAGTCTTTTCGTCTCACCGAACATCTCCTGATCAACAAAAAAAGGCAGGGCCAGACTAACCCTGCCTTTTCGTCTCTTTGAAAAAAGTATAGACCAGCGCCTTA
This sequence comes from Thermodesulfobacteriota bacterium, assembly GCA_034190285.1. Lineage (GTDB taxonomy): Bacteria > Desulfobacterota > DSM-4660 > Desulfatiglandales > Desulfatiglandaceae > JAXHTA01. The sequence continues at coordinate 16,421 of JAXHTA010000012.1, forward strand.
TTCCGCCTTGTCTTCGCCGGACACCTCCCTTATGCTCGCGTTGAAGGCCTCCGCCTCGACTTGATAGGCCTTGCGTCTCTCCTCGTAAGCCTCAATTCGTTTATTGAGCTGACTCATTTTCTCATTGTAGGCCCTGACATCTTCCGGCCCCTCCAGGTTGTCCTTCTCATCCAAAAGGGACTGTTTTTCCGCTATCAGACCCGCCGCCTCCCGGTCCAGTTCCACCTTCATCTTGTTCAACTCTTCGGACCGGGAAATCGTTTCAGCCTCCGACATGCCGGACCCAGCACCCTCTTCCGCACCCTGATCCAATTCCGCGGACGCCCGACCGGGAAGAAACAAGCAGCAGAGTAAAAGCAGAATATATAATTGTAGACGCATAGCAAGCTCCTTTTTACTCAGTGTCTGAACAAACGCCTAAAAATCCCCCCCTTTTGTAAAAAAAGGGGGGGGTTCTAATACTGCCCGGACTTATTGAGCCAATACGATCAGACACTATTTAATAAGCCACATTGATGTTATTTCATCTTCCGAATTCACTGAAAAACCAACCCTGGTGCCGGGCCGAAACCGGGACCGGGAGATCTTCTTGCCCTTCTTTCCACCAGACGACTTAAAGGATACAGAAGAAGAAAACTTCATCAAAGAATCCCCCATCACGACCTCGTTTCCGGTTATCCTCTCTATTTGGCCTGTTGCCGTGTAGACCGACCTTGAGCTTCTCTCACCGGAAATGCCCTCCCCTTCTTCACTCCGCGCACTGCATTCAATGAACGGCACTGAAGGGGTGAAATCCATAACCAGAACCAGAATGATCATCAAAAGAAACAGCCTTTTTTTCACAAAACGCATTTTCTCCTCCTTGTTCTTCCTTGGCGCCCACTTTCCGGGCTGAGCCTTCCCGATATTTCCCCATTGCAGGCTGACCCCTATCCCCTCCCGCAAGGGTCCGAGGGGAAAGGGTCTGACATGACCTATCTCTCCAACCAGTAGAACATGCCCAGGGGCTCGGCATGATTAAGTATTCGCAGAACGACTCCCATTGACGTGCTGGTGTATTTGGATGTTGTGTTAGAACTTTCTGTTGGTGGGACATACGGAGTATAGAGCATCCCCGGGAATCTGAGCCTGCTCGGGGCTATACAATCGGGCTGATCCACGGTCCCGAAATTGATGGTATCGCCCGGGTCCACCAGGTTTCCCTCTTCGTCATATTCTGCTCCCGTAATTTGATCATCATCATTGATGTCAAATACTTCATACCCGAGATTGCCCCCGGTGTCTGCATTTATCTCATTGAGAAAACTGTCTCCTCCGCCTGAGCACGGGGAATCATTGGGAATAAATGAAAGCGCTATGAGCACATTTGCTCCCTTTTTCCCTTGCCTGATAAGCGCGCGTTGGACCATGCGTTCTCCCGGAATCGGGAAGTCAAAAAACCACCCCGCATGGCTCCTCTTGCCATCTTCGTCGATCAGGCCGTCACAGTCTTCATCCAGTGCCTGGTTATTATATCCCAGAGCGCCCGGCTCGTTGCATGTCATGCATATCCCACCTTCCTCATCTATCCCGTCGTTACCGTCGTTGTCAGCGCCGTCACACACCTCTTCGCTCCCATCTTCATCTGTCGCGTCGTCCGCGTCGTTATCCACACCATCACAATGGGTCGTCGAGTCGGCAATATCAGGATCTGCCTCTGGAGGCACGCTGTTGACGTCATCCATGGTCACCCACAAGGGGCGTTTGTCGGTCAACAGGCCCATGTTGTAAAAGTCGCTTTCCGGATTCACGCATTGAATGGCGTCGCT
>JAXHTA010000120.1:0-9471 GCA_034190285.1 Thermodesulfobacteriota bacterium
TAGTCACGCTTGCAGCCATTGTTGAAAAGGAGACAGGTTGTGAAGAAGAAAGGCCAATGATTGCAAGCGTCTTTTTGAATCGTCTGGAAAGAGGGATGCGACTTGAGAGTGATCCTACGGTGATCTATGGGATCAAGGATTTCAATGGAAACCTGACCAGGAAGGACCTCACTGAGCATACCCCTTATAACACGTACGTTATCCGGGGGCTTCCTCCAGGACCCATTGCCAGCCCTGGCCTTAAGGCTATCAAGGCTGTTTTATATCCGGCGCAGACCGATTATTTGTATTTTGTATCCAGAAACGACGGAAGTCACTATTTTTCCTCAAGTCTGTCAGAGCATAACAGGGCTGTCAGCATTTATCAGAAGAGGCGACGCAGTGGCCGCTCCGGGATCCGCTAACCAGTTACACAATTTGGAGAAAAATTCCATGTCAGTACTCTTTGAAGCCTCCTCAATTAACAATATGATCCTTGACAATCGATTTGTCCGTTCGGCCACATGGGAGGGGATGGCTAATGACGACGGGTCCTGTACGCCCCGGCTGATCAGGTTGATGGAAAAGCTTGCTTACGGCGGTGTAGGTCTGATAATTTCGGGTCATGCCTATGTGAGCCGGGAAGGCCAGGCAGGGGTCTGGCAAATGGGTATTTACGACGAAAAGCTCGTTCCAGGCCTCGCTGAAATGGCTGAAGCCGTGCACAGAACAGGGGGAAAAATAATCGTTCAGCTTGCTCACGCAGGTTGTCATTCGGCGATTGACTTGACTAAAAAGGAACCTTTTGGCCCCTCTATAAAAAAAGGCAGAAAAGGTCCCCTTTGCCGCGAGATTACCCGTGAGGAGATTCGCCGGGTCGTTGAGGCCTTTGGAGAAGGAGCCGCCCGCGCCCGCAAGGCCGGTTTTGATGGAGTGCAGATTCATGCGGCCCATGGCTATCTATTAAGCCAGTTCCTTTCACCCTTTTACAATAAGAGAAAGGACGGCTATGGAGGAAGCATTGAAAACAGGGCCAGAATTGTTCTGGAAGTTTTTCGCGCTGTCAGGGCTCAGGTGGGAGAGGGCTTTCCTGTCCTTATCAAGATGAACTCGGAAGATTTTGTCCCCCAGGGCCTGACCGTTGATGAAATGGTCCAGGTAGCGGCAATGCTCGAAAAAGCTGGAATAGATGCTATAGAACTAAGCGGCGGAACCATGTTCTCAGGCAAGTATACGGCCATCAGGAAGTGTGAAATCGATTCCCACGAAAAGGAGGGCTACTACCGGCAGGCGGCAAGGTGTTATAAGGAAAAGATCAATACTCCTTTGATACTGGTAGGAGGAATTCGTTCTTACCAGGTAGCTGAAGAACTGGTGGACGGAAACATGGCGGACTACATTGCCCTGTGCCGTCCCCTGATCCGTGAGCCACATCTTATCAACCGCTGGGAATCCGGGGACAAGGGTAGAGCACTCTGTCTGTCCGACAATCTCTGTCTCCGGCCAGCACTGACAGGAAAAGGTATTTATTGCGTTACTGAAAAACGATTACAGGACAACAAATGACGGCAGGCAGCAAATCAGTTATGTACACAATGCAAACCTCAAACCGGATGCAATGGGTCAAAGCGCCTTATCTTCAAAAGGCTAAATTCTTAGGACGAAAGATCTATGCAACGTTATGGTTAGAGCGGGCCAGGCAAGATGGCTCTCAACCGTGACTTCACTATTATTTCAGACCTGCTTCATGCCTAATTCCAGGTATTTCCTGGCGAGGTCCACATACAACTGTTTCCCCCTTCCCCACCTGATCAGATCTTTTTCCATGACTTCTCTTATGATCCTGGCGGGATTGCCACCCACCATGACCCCGGGTGAAATGACCTGGTTCATTTTTACAACACTACCTTCAGCGACTATTGATCCTTGCCCTATCTCCGCCCATATACTCAGGATGGCCCCCATGCCGATTACTGCCAAATCCCCTATGGACCGGCAGTGGATTATAGCTCCGTGGCCTATTGTAACCCTGTTTCCAACCCTGCAGACGTCATCCGGAGGGGCATGCACCACCACCCCTTCTTCTATAGCAGAAGCCGTTCCCACTTCTATTTTCCCATAATCTCCCCTCAGTATGGCCCCATGCCCCACATAACATTTATCCCCAATTGAGATGTCGCCAATCAATATCGCTGTTGGACTAACATAAGTATCCTTCCCGATACCTGGCCTATTGTCGTCAAATTCATAAAGCATATATTGTCCCCTGATTCAGCCTTTTCTCCACGTCCAGGCAAATACGTAGCCTAAGGAGGCTGAGATCACGGCCTAACCTGAATCCTCTTTGGCAAAAAGCATGGTGGCGGATTAAGATCAGAAGATTGGAGCCTCACCGGGATTTGGGAAGGGAGGAGATATTACCCTAAAACGGGAAAACTAATGACCACTGCGCTTGGAGGCCTTTAGCGGATTCAATTTCCCATTTGCTTTCCTGGAGGTTTCCTTCATATGGGTGGCCATGTTGCATTTCCCGATGCGCCACTTGGCGGCAGGCTCAGGGAAGCCGAGGCAATACTTGCCTGTGGGAAAGTCAATCGCTTTCTGACACCCTTCACACTGTTCAACAATAGGGTGGCAAATGCCGCCATTGAACTGGCAACCTTTCTTACTCATAAAGAAACAATCGTAACCCTGTTTTACGCTTGTACAAACCATTTTGACCACATCCTTTCTTTGAAAATTTTAACCCATAATTATGTCTGGTTGAGTTCTATTTGTCAAGCAAAAACGACGTTTACCCCTGCTCCGTAGAGAGCCCGGGCAAAAAACCAATTTTAGGTGGCCACTAACCATCAGATCGTTGATGGAGCCGAAGCGCCAGTTCTCTAAGCTGCCGCTCGTTTACAGGAGAAGGCGCATCTGTAACAAGGCAGGCTGCGCTGGTTGTCTTAGGGAAGGCGATGACTTCCCTGATAGAACTTGCGCCTGTAATAATTGCCACAAGGCGGTCAAGGCCCAAGGCCATGCCGGCATGGGGAGGAGCACCATATCTTAGTGCCTCTAATAAAAACCCGAACTTCGTCTGGGCTTCCTCCGGCGAGATGCCCAGAATACCAAGCATCTTCTGTTGAAGGATAGGGTAGTGGATCCTCGCGCTTCCTCCACCTATTTCCGTTCCGTTCAAGACCAGATCATATGACCGGGCCCTAACCCGTTCAGGATTCTCGTCTAGCAGTGGGATGTCCTCCTCGACCGGCGCAGTAAAGGGGTGATGAACAGCTTCAAGCCTACTTTCAGTCTCGTTGTACTCCAGCAATGGGAATCTCGTAATCCAGGAAAAGGCCAACTCATCCTTATTAACAAGATCGAGTCGCCGGGCCACCTCCAGACGGAGGACCCCAAGGGACTCATCGACGATTTTGCGTTCATGTGCCACAATCAAGACCAGATCACCGTTTTCAGCTCCGAGCCTCCTGTTGACAGCCATCTTGTCTTGGTCTCCAAAAAACTTATCCAATGACGACTGCCAGCCTTTTTCAGTGATTTTGATCCAGACGAGTCCCTTGCCGCCGCAATCGACTACTATTCCGGAGAGTTCGTCCAGCCCCTTTCTTGAGAAGGAAAGGGCTCCCTCTTTGACCACGATCGCCTTGACGATTCCCCCATCTTCAATCACCTGCCTGAAGACTTTGAAATCCGACCTTAGTGCAATATCTGTCAAATCCTTGAGTTCCATCCCAAATCGCATGTCAGGGCTGTCCGTGCCGAACCGGTCCACTGCTTCATGGTATTCCAGGCTTTGGATAGGAACAGGCACATGATGCCCTAATATCTCTAGGAAGATTTCCGCCATCATACTGTCAAAGACACCCCTGACCTCCTCTTCGCCTGCAAAAGCCATCTCAAGATCCACCTGAGTGAATTCGGGTTGGCGGTCAGCCCTGAGGTCTTCATCTCTGAAGCACCGGACAATCTGATAATAGCGGTCAAATCCAGCAATCATGAGCAGTTGTTTGAAGAGCTGAGGTGACTGAGGTAAGGCATAAAACATGCCCCTGTTGACCCTGCTGGGCACCAGGTAATCACGAGCCCCTTCCGGTGTGCTTTTCGTGAGAAAGGGCGTCTCCACCTCAATAAAGCCTCTCCTCTCCAAATGACCTCTTATGCAGGAGACTATCATATGGCGTTTACGAAAGGCGTCAAAGACCTGGGGTCTGCGCAATTCCAAGTAACGATACTTCAGTCTCAAGGCTTCGGAGGCGTCCACAGCTCCGTCCACCTGAAAGGGAGGGGTTTCAGTTCGATTCAGGATTTTGAGTTCGGCAACCCTTAACTCGATCTCACCGGTGGGTAATCCGGGATTTGCCTGCCCCTCAAGGCGACGGAAGACCCTTCCCTTTACTGCCAGGACCCATTCGTTTCTCAAGACATGGGCCCTCTCGTGACTATCCTTATCCACTTCGGGATCAAAGACGATTTGCGTAATACCTTCCCTGTCACGCAAATCGATGAAGATTAGATTGCCAAGGTCCCGTCTGCTGTTCACCCATCCCATCAGCACGGCATTCCGGCCTTCGTCATCTGTCCTAAGACATCCACAGTCATGGGTGCGCTTCCAATCTTCAAGAGCATCAATTCTCATATCCAGGTTCTCATTCATTTCTCTCTAACACCCTTTTGATATCTGTGACGGTTTTATTGAGATCAATTATCTCCTGTGCCTTTGTTTCCATGTGCCTGAGTATTCCCTTTCCAGAGCCTATTTCGTCATCTCCCACAATGAGGACTCTTTTGGCTCGGATGCGATCGGCCTTTTTCATCTGGGCCTTAAGTCCCTTCGCACGATATTGCATTTCCACCCTGACACCGGATTTCCTGAGTTCCGCTGCCCAGACAAAACATGCCTTTTCAGCGGCTTCTCCCAAGACCGCAATAAAGAGGTCAGGAACTCGTATCTCTGCCCTTCCCTCTTCTTCCATCAAGGCAACGACCCTTTCTATTCCCACGGCAAAGCCGATAGCTGGGTCGTCGGGACCTCCGAGCAGTTTCACCAGACCATCATATCGACCGCCGCCGGCCACCGCATTCTGAGCGCCAAGGTGCTCCGTCTGTATCTCAAAAGCGGTCTTGGTGTAGTAATCGAGACCCCTTACAAGCCGGTGGTTCAGGATAAATGGTGTCCCCGTACTCTCAAGATAATCTTGTAAGGAGCAAAAGTGGTCTCTACATGTGTTGCAGATATAGTCCAGGATAGACGGAGCATCGAAAACGACCATTCCGCAGGCCTCCACCTTGCAGTCAAAAGTCCTCAACGGGTTGATTTCAGATCTCCTCCGGCAATCGGTACAAAGCAAACTGGATCTGTCAGCCAGGTAAGCTCCGAGGTCCTTCCTGAATGGGCTTCTGCACTGGGGACAACCGAGGGAATTGATATTGAGGGTCAGCCCCTTTAACCCCACAGCCTCGAGCAGGTAAACAGCCATAAGGATAATGTCGGCATCGCTCTTGGGCCCTGGATCACCAAAAAGCTCTGCGTTTATCTGGTGAAACTGTCTGAAACGCCCTTTCTGGGGCCGCTCATGCCTGAACATGGGGCCGATTGTGAAGAGCTTCTGGATGGAGTGCTCTTGATACAGTCTTTGTTGGATATAGGCCCTTACCACAGATGCCGTGGCCTCAGGCCTCAAGGTCAAGCCTCTGCCTTTACTGTCCGGAAAAGAGTACATCTCCTTGGAGACAATATCAGTATCTCTGCCGATACCCCTGCTGAACAGCTCGGTCCTTTCAAGGAGAGGGGTCTTGATTTCCTGAAAGCCGAAGGCTTCAAATAGTCTCCTGGCGGCCGCCTCAAGCCTCTGCCAGTGTCCAACATCTCCAGGCAGTATGTCCTTAAAACCTTTTATGGCTGCAAATTCCAAACCGGTTAATCTCTCCTAATCCTTTGGGTTCAGGTCTTTTATCAAAGGCCTTCTTCCCAGTCAATGGCTTTAACCTGAATTTGTCTACGTTATTCCACCTTGATCCTTCTTCATCGCTGAGGAGATCGCCTACGTTCTTTTGGTGATCAACGCTTTTCAGTTTCAAAGATCAATTCACTCTGCACCGCAGGCCCAAGGGTCCAGGCGGGTTTCGAGAAGCTCTTGCAGGCATTTTCCCTTCTCAGATAGGTTCTGAAGAACCAGAAAATTGATCAACTAAAATCAAGCTCCAACTGATAGAAATAATTCAAAAAAGGTAAATCAAGCATCCAATAGTCCTTTTTTACCTCTGAGAGCCCCGCCCTTCCAATGGGTTGCGACATTCACCACTCCTAAACCAAATAAATCAGCGCACATGCTTAACTAAAAGACCTCGAAGCCGGGCGTTGGGTCTTTCCAGATGGATTCATCCCTGCTGTCGAACACTCTTTTAGCACAAGAATCACAAATCCGGTCAATCATTAAATCATCTTCTTCAGCCGTGACCTTTTCCAGGTTCAGCCTCAACTTTTCAAGCTGTTTTATGCTCGAATGCACTCGAAAATCTGATCGGCCTTTTATTCCATGATTTCGTTAAGTTTAGCCAATTGCTTCAATTCTGTTCTCATGGATTCAAGGCCCTTTCCCACTTCCGGGCTGCGCTTGTGTTCTTTTGTGACTCTGGTAAGGCGAAGCAAATAACGAACCTGGTTCTCGAACTTACCCTGACACAGTGGCTCACTCAGGCGGGCCTTGAGCAATGGGTCCTGCAAGGCTTGAAACTGGCGGTTCTTTCGCTGAACCGCGCCAGCGCCCTCACTAAAGGCGCCGACATGACGCCCCCCGTAGGAAAACCAGTGAACACCAATATTGTTGGCAGCGCAGAAATGAATACACTGGCTTGAAATCTGAACGTTTCCATCAAGCACAAAGGCGAAGATCATTTTCCCCGGCAATGCTTTCTTCGTTCCATCCGACATATAGACAACAAGCTGATCCCCATCCTTTCGTATTTCCAGGTAGAGCCCCCGGTTACCCGCCGCTCCCCACACAAACCGGACGTGAAGATTTCCCTCATCCGCTTCCTGGTTCGGGTTCTTTTTACCAAACCATCAACCACTCCGGCGACACCCCGAGTGGCGCAAGACTTTGCTGCCCATTCAGGTTCAGATACTACGGACTATCTTTGGCAGGGTTAGCGGATAGGTCTTTCGAAGATCTTCAAAGAGTATTTTACCTCTTTGACTACTTCGGATTAACCACCGTCGCCAAACCTTCTCCGTGTATTCAAAGACCACCTTCAAAGGCTTGCCGCAGGTTTTATGATCGCCGGTCTTGAAGAGCCAACGGAGGAGGGGACCCCGCAAGGCGGTCCGCTTTCCCCCTTACTCAGTAATATCTTCCTGGACGAACTTGATAAACAGCTTGAAAAGAGTGGCCTTCGCTTTGTCCGTTACGCTGACGACTGTGTCATATTCGTCAGAAGTAAACGGGCAGCGGATCGAGTTATGAAAAGTATCAGCCGCTTTATTGAAAAGAAATATGGAAAAGAAATTGCGACTGGTGGTCAACCGGGATAAAAGCGCCATTCATCGTCCATGGGAAAGCAAACACCTCGGATTTTGCGTGACCAACTCACGCAAGAACCCGTTGATTCGCATTCACTTGAAAACGATCAAACGGTTTAAAGCAAGTCCGTGAAATCACGGCCCGCCGCCGTGGGTGCAGTCTAAAAAAGGTAATTGGAGAACTAAATGCGTTTATGAAAGGCTGGTTGAACTATTACGGTATTACCGAATCGTTCAACCGCCTCAGACCTTTAGACCACTGGATCAGACGACACCTTCGGGCGCTTGTCTGGAAACATCGGAAGAACAGCCAAACCCGAGTCGGACAACTCCTGAAAAGAAAAGTCGCCTTAGACTTTGCCGTTACAACAGGCTGTTCCAGAAAAGGACCCTGGAGATCGAGCAAAGTCACATGGGTTCAGTATGCCTTACCGGACGCCTAGTTTGAATCTCTCGGACTTGTTTTCCCCTGGTTCTGATTACTGCCTTGATCAACCGAACAGCGCAGTACGGACCCTTATGCTGCTTTGTATGAGACGGTTTATCTGTGAGCCTATCTCCTATCCCGATCGATTTTCTTATAGTTTAGTAATGATATATAGATGAAATGATAGTAATAAAATCATCATCAACAGCATAAACTAATCGATTAGTGTCATCAATTCTTCGTGAACAAAAACCAGATAAATTTTCTCTCAAAGCTTCAGGCTTTCCTATGCCCTCAAATGGTTGCCTCATTGCATCATTAATGAGCTTGTTGATTCGTTTAAGTGTCTTATTGCTGTGTGTCTGCCAATATATGTAATCCTTCCATGCTTCATCAGTCCAAGATAACTTCCTACTCATCTATTAGATCCCTTTCTTGGACTTTTCCATTTTTAAATTGTTCAATTGATTTCGTTAAATGGGAAGCATTGGCAGGTGACCTGAGAAGATAAAATGTTTCCATAACACTATTAAAAGTTTCTAATGACATTACAACAGCATCTTCAGCGTCACGACGGGTAATTACTGTGTAATCAGCATCATCAACAACTTGATCCAATACTGACTTTAGATTGTTTCTTGCTTCACTGAAATTTATAACTCTCATAATATCCCTCCCCCCTGATTTGTCTTATTTATAGTACAAGTGTAATAGATATATTCATGTTTGTACAGTTTATCGTGCAAGTCGGAGGGAGGTTTTTTAAGATCGAAAGCAGCACTCACTCGCCGGGGAAACTGCAGGAGCGGCGCCAGTTTACCCGGCGAGTGCAGTGGCATTGTTGTGTGCCGGGCACGGCACGGCTGCTAAATGGTGATGTCCAATACTTATGACACGAGTGTCGGGCAAAGTCCAGACCCAGCCTGACGGAGGCGAAGGGTAGCTGACGGCAAGGGCTGTTCAGTAATGTACCGCCTGAAGAAAGCCTGAAGCAAAGGCGTGGGTCGACGTACAGGTATGCCCCTCACCCATTAAGGGCGGAGGGCAGGCAGATTTGAGGCGGGGTAAGGCCGGGGCGAGTCTGCAACAAAAGATAAAGCCCTATACCCGTCACATGGCCGAACCACGTATGAAATGGGACGTTGGTTCTAAAACAACTTAATGGTATTTTTATGTATCCGGCAACACATCGGAAGCGGCTAAACGATTCACCCCTGATGTGGTGATGCCCAGAAACCGAGCTAGATCCGCCCCGGAATAGACCGTTTTCCTGACCGCTATCTGACAAAATATCTTCCGGCTTTTAACCACATTCCTCTTCCTTATGCCGGAACACAATTCTATCTTTTCTACGCCTTCTCCATCACATATCTGGTCAGCCAATATCTCCAGACCATATATATTTGAATTTAAAGGCAAAGTCTCCTTTTCTTTTTCCTCGGGATCTCTGATAGCATTCTTTGCAAAATCGCTGCTCCCCAATATCCGTTCGTCTGAAAATATCTTGCTCCCGGCTCTTTTTATCGAAAGAACCTGCGAC